>NZ_JBANEW010000052.1:0-197282 GCF_049890855.1 Lacrimispora sp. 38-1
ATAATATATGAAAGAGTATACCATATAAACAGACATTACCCCTATATTTGCAATTATATAAGAATAACCTCTAACTTCATTTTTTGATCTTTCCCAATCTTTTTTTAACATAAGTACCAGATATTCTAATAAAGTATTTTTATTATTTTCAAACTCGATTTCTGTTTTTGACTCACTTAGTTTTTTTATTTTATCCCATATGTGCCCATCTCTTATATAATCCTTTCTGTCATTTTTTCCATATGGATTAATATTTACTTCTAATTGAATCAAATACTTATTTACACTTTTATTACCTTTTCCTGCATATTTAACGCTCTCAATTCCAATTATAATTTCTCTAATTTTATCTCTCCATTTCCTTCTTTCATCAGTTATATAATTCAAAGAATAGGATTTTCTATTTGTAAACCAAGTAAATAAAAAAGTGATAACTGCACCAAATGCAGAAGAACCTATTATAGCGATAATTGTATTCATACTCTATTCCCCCCCAATTTATCTCTTCTTCTATTTTACAGCTCTATCTCTTCTTACTCAATAAAATTTTCCATATTTTGCTACATTTCTATAAATAAATGTTCTTATTCTAAGTTTATCTCCGTAAAAAAAGACCTCATACAAAATTAAATCTGCACAAGGTCTTTAAAAATATAATTATATTCTTTTTTAAGTCTCTCTGTGAACGAGTTGATTGCTTTTTAAAGAAATTTCAAATTACCGAAAGGATGTCAGTCTAATTTATTTAAAATAATTTACTCCCGATTCAAAAACCTTCATATCCTGTTCCCCATAAATATTCATGGCAACGCCGTCTCCCCGACGCTCGGAATGTGCCATCTTTCCGAGGATTCTTCCGTCAGGGCTTGTAATTCCTTCAATTGCCATATAAGAGCCGTTTGGATTCCATTCCTCAGCCATGGTGGAGCAGCCGGCATCATCTACATACTGGGTTGCCACCTGTCCGTTTTGCATCAGTTTCTCCAGCCATTCCTCATTGGCAACAAACCGTCCCTCACCATGAGAAGCAGGATTGCAGTAAACGCCGCCTAATTGTGCGCCGGAAAGCCATGGAGACTTGTTGGAAACCACTTTTGTATATACCATCTTGGAAATATGGCGTCCGATGGTATTCATGGCAAGAGTAGGCGAATCCTCTCTCTGCTTTGTAACAGCGCCTTCCGGTACCAGCCCCAGCTTAATCAGTGCCTGGAAACCGTTGCAGATGCCTAACATCAGACCGTCTCTTTCTTCCATCAGCTTTGTGATCTCTTCCTTAATGGCTGCATTTCTGAATACTGCAGCAAAGAACTTGGCAGATCCGTCCGGTTCATCACCAGCTGAGAATCCTCCCGGGAACATGACGATCTGGGATTTGCTGATCTCTGTTTTGTAGCACTCAATGGATTCCCGGATGTCAGCCGCGGTTATATTTCTAAATACACGGGTAACCACGTTGGCACCTGCTTTTTCAAAGGCTCTGGTGCTGTCATATTCGCAGTTTGTTCCCGGGAATACCGGAATGAATACGGTAGGCCTTGCAACCTTATTCCTGCAGACATAGAGCTTTGATGTCTCATATATCTTCTCAGCCACAGCTTCCTCTTTTGCGCCTGAACTGGTGGGAAATACCTCCTCAAGAGTCTTTGTCCATGCGTGGATTGCCTCTTCTATGGAGATTTTTACAGTTCCATATTCAAATAATTCCTGATCTGTCACGGTACCGATTACGGTATGGGGAATCAAAAGCTCTGCCGCCTTACCATCTGCAATCTCACATACAAGATTTCCCCAGCCTGCCTCAAAAATCTGCTCCGGCTTCATTGTTTCATCAAGCTTAACTCCCAGCTTGTTTCCAAAGGCCATCTTGCTCACTGCTTCGCAAATACCATTTCCCTCTACTGCATAGGCGGAAATCACTCGCCGGGCCTTTATATCCTCAAACAATTTTCCGTAAATGTCCATGACCTGTTCATAAACCGGAAGATCATACTCGTCCTTTTGAATTTCAACCAGAACCAGTCTGCTTCCCGGCTGTTTGAGTTCAGGAGTGATAATGTGCTTATGGCTGGCAATATCTACTGCAAAGGAAACAAGGGTTGGCGGAACATCCACATCCTGGAAGGTACCCGACATACTGTCCTTACCTCCAATGGACGGCAGACCAAAGCCCATCTGGGCATGGTAAGCTCCTAAAAGAGCTGCAAACGGCTGGCTCCAGCGCGCAGGATCCTCTGACATGCGACGGAAATATTCCTGGAAGGTGAAACGGATCTTTTTATAATCACCGCCTGCTGCCACGATTTTCGCTACCGATGACAAAACTGCATAGACAGCTCCATGATAAGGACTCCAGCTTGATAAATAAGGATCAAAGCCATAGCTCATCATGGTAACCGTATCAGTAGTGCCCTGTTCCAGAGGAAGTTTCGCTACCATGGACTGTGTTTCTGTAAGCTGATATCTGCCTCCATAAGGCATAAAGACACTTCCTGCACCGATGGAGCCGTCAAACATCTCCACCAGTCCCTTCTGGGAGCATACATTTAAACCGGAAAGCATGCTGAGCCAGGTACTCTTTACATCTGTGACATCCTTCTTACCAAAAGCACTGCCGTCTTTTGAAGGAACTTCCACGATGACCGATGCCTCCTGATGAGCTCCGTTGGTATCTAAAAATCCACGGCTGATATCAACAATGGTTTTCCCTCTCCAGCTCATCACAAGTCTTGGTTCTTCCGTCACCACTGCAACTGCAACCGCCTCTAAGTTCTCCTCTGCTGCATAGGAAAGGAACTGATCCACCTCTTTTGGATCAATCACCACTGCCATACGCTCCTGGGACTCGGAAATAGCGATTTCCGTTCCGTCAAGTCCGGCATATTTTTTCGGAACCTTGTCCAGGTCGATTTTAAGTCCCTCTGCCAGCTCACCGATTGCTACGGAAACACCGCCTGCGCCGAAGTCATTGCACTTTTTAATGATGCGGCTGACTTCTGCCCTGCGGAATAATCTCTGGATCTTTCTTTCGGTAGGAGCATTTCCTTTCTGAACCTCTGCACCGCAGGTTTCAATGGAATCTTCCGTATGAACTTTAGAGGAGCCGGTAGCGCCTCCGCAGCCGTCACGTCCGGTTCTTCCGCCCAGAAGGATAATAATATCACCTGGATCAGACGTTTCCCGGATCACATTTTTCCTGGGTGCTGCGCCCATAACCGCTCCGATTTCCATTCTCTTCGCTACATAGTCCGGGTGATAGATTTCCTTAACATAGCCGGTTGCAAGACCGATCTGATTTCCGTAAGAACTGTATCCCCTGGCTGCTCCTGTCACGATCTTTCTCTGAGGCAGCTTTCCCTTTAACGTCTCCTTTAAAGGCCTGGTGGGATCAGCGGCACCGGTCACACGCATGGCCTGATAAACATAGGTACGTCCGGAAAGGGGATCTCTGATGGCTCCGCCAAGACAGGTTGCCGCACCTCCGAAAGGCTCGATTTCCGTTGGATGGTTGTGGGTTTCATTTTTGAAATTTACAAGCCATTCCTCTTCTTTTCCGTCAATCTCCACCGGAACTACAATGCTGCACGCATTGATTTCATCAGATACTTCCAGATCCTCAAGTTTTCCTTCCAGGCGCAGCTTCTTCATGGCCATCAGGGCCAGATCCATGAGGCAGACAAACTTTCCGCTCTTCCCCTTCAGTACTTCCTCCCTGTCAGTAAGATAGCGGCTGTACGTGTCCTCCATGGGCTTTTTATAGTCCCCGTCTGTAAATTCCACTTCCTTTAACTCGGTCTGGAATGTGGTATGACGGCAATGATCCGACCAGTAAGTATCAAGCACCCGGATTTCCGTCATGGATGGATCTCTGTGTTCTTCATCCCTGTAATAGTTCTGAATATGGAGGAAATCCTGAAACGTCATGGCAAGATTTAAGGAATTATATAAATCCTTTAACTTAGTTTCTTCCAGATTCTGAAATCCGTCAAAAATAATAACATCTTCCGGAATGTCAAATACAGTAACAAGGGTCTGGGGTTTTGTCTCTTCTGCCTGTCTGGAATCCACCGGATTGATACAAAAGGACTTGACTTCCTCTGCCTGAGCGTTTGTGAGAGCGCCGGAAATGACATAGGTGGTTGCAGATTTAATCACCGGTTCCTCATCTTCCCTGAGAATCTTCACACACTGCTCGGCAGAATCCGCTCTCTGGTCAAACTGTCCCGGAAGATATTCCACTGTAAAAACGGTATCCCCTTCTTTTACCGGAACTTCTTCCTCATAAACCAGGTCAACGGCAGGTTCTGAAAAAACGGTAGTAAGAGCCAGTTTATAGGTCTCCTCAGATAAATTTTCCACATCGTACCGGATCAGAACCCGCACATCAGTCACTGTGCCGATTCCCAGATAATTTGCGATCTCCTCTTTCAGTTCTCCTGCTTTTACGGCATAAGCTGCTTTTTTCTCAACGTATACTCTTCTTACACTCATAATTTCCTCCTTGTAAAGAATCCTTATGATCCATCAGGTCAGACTTCCCTGTTATTATCGTACAATTATCATACCATAAAACATATCAATTAGAGAAATTAATATATCTTATGTCATTAATCACTTTAATTAATAAACGGTGCCGAACTTAATCCGTTTCGGCACCGTTTATTTATTCATTAGTATGATCTTTGCAATACAGATGTCTTGGAAGGCCATCCGTCATGATGGGAGTCAGTTCCGCCTGAATTAACGGGCGGATATAACTGATAAACTCTTCTGTCACATAATCACCCGCTTTATTGATCCATTCTCTTGGAACCTTTTTCTCAATGTTTGCAATCTTATGGACATCATATATATCTGTTACGCAGATATAGGGATCATCAGAGATTCTCTTTAGAATTACCATCTTTCCTGTTTCCCCCTCAAAAGCCGCCTTCACAGCAGCTCCTCCTACCTGGTAGGCCTCTGTAATATCCACTCTGGAAACCATATGGGAAGCACATCTTTGAAGGGAACTGAACTCAATGGCTCTCGTCTTGCAGCCGGTTTCCCTTGCGATACGGCCTGCAAGGAATCTGGCCGCTCCGGTAAGCTGCCGGTGTCCGAAGGCATCCACATAATCCACATTATCCGTCAGTTCACAGACATATCTGCCGTCTTCCACCCGGATTCCTTCAGAAATGGCAACCACCACTGATTTTTTCCGTTTGTGAAGCTCCGCAACCTTTTTCATAAAATTTTCTATATCAAAAGAAATCTCCGGAAGGAAAATCATATCCGGCCCTTCACAGTCCTCACACTTTGCCAGCGCCGCGGCTCCGGTAAGCCAGCCTGCATTCCGTCCCATAATCTCAATCAGGGTTACATTCTGCTGATCGTACACAAGGCCATCCCGGATTACTTCTTTTGTAATGGAACCGATGTACTTTGCAGCACTTCCATATCCGGGCGTATGATCCGTGGCAGCCAGATCATTGTCAATGGTTTTTGGAACTCCCATAAAGCGTATCCTGCTGCCGTTTAAAATAGAATAATCGGATAACTTCTTAATGGTATCCATGGAATCATTTCCGCCTATATAGAAGAAATATTCAATCTCCATGTCTTCTAATATTTTAAATATTTTTCTGTAAATCTCCTGATCTTCATGAATTTCCGGCAGCTTATATCTGCAGGAGCCAAGATAAGACGATGGCGTCCGCTTTAACAGCTCGATATCCAGATCACTCTTAATGTGTTCGGACAAGTCCACCACACGGTTCTCAAGCAGCCCCTGAATCCCATGAAGCATTCCATATACGATTTTCGCCCCTCTGTCTTTTGCCGTTTTATACACTCCCACAAGGCTGGAATTAATCACTGCGGTTGGTCCTCCCGACTGGCCCACGATCACATTACCCCTGATTTCCTTCATATTGACAGCTTCCTCCCTGATGCTTTTTTGTAAGTACTTACAATTTTCTGTTAATGCTATCATAATATAGAGAGAACAGAAAATCAACCCTAGATAAATGATTCACAATTTTTCATTGTCTTACAATAAGAACAGGATTGGTCCGTTTGTTCTAAAGAATTACAAATCGACTTATTTTGACATATCTCTTCATCTTTTATAACACCGCTTGAAAAAAAAAAGATTTTACAATATAGTAGTAAAGGATTTTTTTATGAAGGAGCGTTAATTGAATGGAACTTGATCAGCAGTTAAAAGATTTATCCCAGAAATATTTATTTGAAAGCACACAGTATCAGACAGATGAGCAGATTCCCAGTCTGGAGGTCTGCCTGCAGCTTAGGGAAAGCCATATTGATACCTTTATTCAGAAGGCCGGACAGCTTAATTCCATCGTGGAATCCTGCGCCAATATGGTGGGCATATTCGATACCTCCGCCTCCAAAGAGGATATGCTTAAAACGACCATCCGCTGCAGCGGACGTGACAGGCTGTTTATCCGCACCACCCCTTCCATGATGAAGATTCTGGTTGAAACATTGTTTGATTAAAGATCAGGGAAAGCTTTAAAAGGCTTTCCCTTTTTTATATGGCAGACGCTATAAAGATGTCATATGGGATGTATCATTCTTTTCCACTACTGTAAAAATTTCAGTCAGAGGGCTGTAATGAACCGTAGTGATGCTGGCATTCTCTACAATAATGCTTTCATCTTCCACATCCGGTCCCAGCATGACGGAAACCAGCCAGGCAAGAGTCGCTCCATGGGAGACCACTGCGATATCTTCCCTTCCGCCGGTTTGTTTTATTATCTCATTTAATGCCGCCTTGCAGCGGTTTATAATCTCTTTCTGGCTTTCTCCGCCAGGAGGTGCAGCCTGGGCAGGATCGGTTACCCAGTGTCTGTATTCTTTGGGATAAGCTTTTTCAATCTCTTCCCATGTCAGCCCTTCCCACTTTCCGAACTCCACTTCTATGAGCTGGGGCATTGGGATGATTTCTGCCTCCTGCCTGCTTCCAAGAGCTTCTGCCGTTTTCATTGCCCTTTTAAGCGTACTGGAAAATATTTTTTTAACCGGTCTGGACTCCATACCTGCGGCCAGCTTCTCCGCCTGCATAAGTCCAGTTTCATTCAAAGGGATGTCGTGGCTCCCCTGAATCTTTCCCTGTATGTTCCAATCTGTCTGTCCATGGCGTATCAGATATATCCTCATCTTTTTTCTCCTGGTATTTAAACTTCGTAGTCGTAATCTTCCTCATCGGATTCGGTAATTTCCAGATCACTGACCTCTGCCAATGATTCTAAATCCGCATTTTCTGCGTTCAGACTCACCGCGTCCATTGCCATCTTCATAATTCCCTGAATTTCATCCACGCTCATTTTCATCTTATCCGCAAGCTCCTCCACAGTAGCCTCCCGTCCAAGCTCTGCCGCAAGAGTCTGGGAGATCTGGGAAAGAACATTGACTCTGGCCGCCAGTTCCTCTCCTGTCCGGTCTGCAGACAGTTCCTCTTCCACAGCCAGTTCCAAGGCTTTCTTTATTTTCTGGCCCACATAGCTGTCAAATCCGGTTTCTCCGCCTGCTTTTGCATATTCTTCCACTGCCATTAAAAGAGCCATGTTGGCCTCCTGTACCAGGTCAGACAAAAGCACGCCCTTTCCGTCATATTCTTTGGCATATTCCAGAGCAACTCTTAAGTTTCCTTCTACAAGTCTCTTTTTCGCATCCTGATTTCCGCCTCTAAAATCCGCAATCAGCTTTAACTGTTCTTCTCCTGTACAGGGAGTGATTTCTCCCATCTCATCCAAATACATCTGGTAAAAATTATCATGCATATTTTTTCACTCCTTTTTTTATAGTCACCTGATTCCTGTGCCCGTTACTATACCTCAGTCCAACAAATTTGTCAATTTCCTTTACAAATCAATCAATATTGTGATAGAATATCCTTATATTTATAAGGAGGGCTAATGATGGATATTAATTATGAACTGTACAAAGTTTTTTATCATGTTGCCGCTACACTTAGTTTTTCGGAGGCCTCCAAACAGCTCTTCATTTCCCAGTCTGCAGTCAGCCAGTCAGTGAAGGTACTGGAGAAGAAATTAAACCAGACACTCTTTATCAGAAGCACCAAAAAGGTCCAGCTCACTCCGGAAGGGGAGATCCTTCTAAAACACATCGAGCCTGCCATTAACCTCATCCAAAAAGGGGAAAACCAGCTTCTGGAAGCTAATACCTTAAACGGAGGCCAGCTGCGCATCGGAGCCAGTGATACCATCTGCCGCTATTATCTGGTCCCCTATTTAAACAAATTCCATAAATCCTACCCGAATGTGCATATCAAGGTGACCAATCAGACCTCCATTGAATGCGCCCATTTACTGGAGAACGGTCAGGTGGATTTCATCATCACCAACTATCCCAATTCAGGCCTTTTAAGTTCCCAGAAGATTCGGGTGATTAATGAATTCGCAGACGTGTTTGTGGCGAATCAGGAATATTTTCCATTAAAAGGGGCGACAGTTAACCTTCAGAAGCTTCAGACCTACCCCATTCTCATGCTGGACCGAAAAAGCACCACCAGTGAATTTCTCCACCATATGTTCCAGAAGGAGCAGCTGGACTTAGTTCCTGAAATTGAACTCAGCAGCAACGATCTTTTAATCGATCTGGCACGCATCGGGCTTGGAATCGCCTTTGTTCCGGATTTTTGCATCCCGAATAATGATAGAGATTTATTCCAGGTGAGGCTGACAGAAAAACTGCCCACCCGCCAGATGGTTGTGGTCTATAATGAAAATATACCCGTTTCTCAGGCTTCCAGACAATTTATGGACATGCTCTGACCGTAATCCCGCTGCCGGATCATTCTTTCGGCAGCGTTTTTATTCTCATTCTCCATAAACCATAAGGTAGTTCCCCCATTGTTCCTCTTCATAGGCAAAATCTTCTTTTTTAAACTGTTCCTCTTTAAATCCAGCTTTCTCATAGCACCGTTTGGCTCCCGGATTGCAGTCAAATACATTTAACGTGATCCGTTCCATTCCCAGAAATTCCTTCCCGTAGCGGACTGCCAGTGAAACCATCCGTTCTCCAAGTCCCTGTCCCCGCAGGCTCTGGTCAATGACAATAAAACCGAGGTGAACGCTTTTATTCTCATAATCCACTCCGGTCATTCGAAAGCTTCCTACCGGAACTCCCCTCTCATTTAACGCAGTAAATCCAAAGGCATAAGGGTCATTTTCCAACTCTTTGTAATACCGGTCCAGCTGACCGGCTGACAATGGAAATATAAAATACTCTCTGCACCACATCCCAAGCATACGCCGGTCCGTGAGCCAGTTTAACAAATACGTTCCATCCTCTCTTTTATACGGTCGCAATCTCAGTATCTGCTCCATCACCTTTCTCCTCCTCATGCCTGCTGTCCCAGAAATGTCTGGCAACCTCTTTCGCATTCTTTAATTTCACTTCATAAAAGCTGTCCCACTCCCTGGGAAACAGTGCCTGATATTCAGGCCGCATAAAGCGTTCATCAAGAAGGGCGATAATCCCCTCATCCTGGGCGGTGCGGATTACCCTACCGGCAGCCTGCATGACCTTATTCATGCCGGGATACTGATAGGCATAATCAAATCCTTTGAATGATTTTTCTTCAAAATAATCTTTTAAAATCTCCTGCTCCGTACAGACCATGGGCAATCCGGTTCCAACTATGATAACGCCGATCAGCCTTTCATCTTTTAAATCAATCCCTTCGGAAAATACGCCGCCCATAACGCAGAGCCCCACAAAAGAATCTTTCCTCTCCCTGGAAAATTCCATTAAGAACTCCTCTCTGTCCTGCTCGTTCATATGAGACCCCTGGGCAGAGTATGTGACAGAGCCGTCATCTGGGATCCGCTCCGGCAAAATGGCTTCTATTTCTCTTAAATACTGATAAGACGGAAGAAACACCATATAATTTCCTCTTCTTGCAGATACAATCTTACCGATGTAATCTGCCACCTTCCGGTATTCGCTCCTGTTTCTTCTTGTATAGCGGCTGCTCACATCCGTTCCCACCATCAATAGCCGCTTTTTCTGGTCAAAGGGCGAATGGGCATAAACAGCATATTCCTCCTGGTCACCGCTTAAAAGTTCTTTATAATAGGAAACCGGGAGCAGCGTTGCCGAAAAGAATACGGTGCTGTTTCCCTTATTCAGGCACTCTTTCAGATTTTTTGACGGATTTACGCAGAACAGCCTCAGCATAAAACGTCCGTCAGACATGAGTTCCGTATAGATCCGGTAATTTTCATCCAGCCGGTCATAGATATTAAGAAGCTTCCTTAAATCAAAGAAGAAATCCAGCACCAGGTCCCTGTCACCAAATTCAGCATTTTTCTCCATAAACAGTTCCATTTCCCCAAATAAGGTCATGACACTGGTAATAAAGAAACGGATGTCTTCCAGAATGCGGTACCCCTCACACTGCCGTTTCATTTCCAGCAGTTCTTTGTTGCACCGGTCAAGCAGACGGCTTATTTTTTCATCCATGGGCTTTATGATCTTTTTAATAAGAAGAAAGTCCTCTTTCCAGATGGCTGCACTGTACATCTCCCTGGCTCTTGGCACCAGATTATGAGCCTCGTCAACCAAAAACAAATACTCCCCTGTGATGCCTTCAGAAAAATATCTTTTTAACCTGACATCAGGATCAAAGACATAATTATAATCACAGATGACTCCATCCACCCAGTTGCTGATATCCAGGCATAATTCAAAGGGACACACTTGAAATTTACTGGCGTACTGCAAGATCACGTCTCTGGTGATTCCAAATTCGTTGTGGATGATCTCATAGACACAATCGCCAACACGGTCAAAATGTCCCTTTGCGTAGGGGCAGGCATCGGGATTGCATTCCGGTTTATCCTGAAAGCAGAGCTTTTCCTTTGCTGTAATAGTAACGGTGCTGAAATAAAGCCCTTTTTTTCTTAGAATATCAAATGATTCCTCGGCGACTCCCCTTGTAATGGTTTTTGCCGTTAAATAAAAGAGCTTATCTCCCAGCCCCTCTCCGATAGACTTTACTGCCGGAAAGGCTGTGGAAAGTGTCTTTCCGATTCCGGTAGGTGCCTGAATGAATAAATTACGCTTCCTTTGTATACTCCGAAATACAGAGACTGCCAGTTCCCGCTGTCCCTGACGGTAGGGATATGGAAATTCCAGCTCCCGGATGGATTCGTCTCTTCTTATTCCATGGCTGTACAGATACCTGGCCCATTTTACATATTCATGAATCAGCCCCTGAAACCAGGTCTCCAGTTCTTCGAAGGACTTCTCTGTCTGAAAACGGCGTATCTCCTCCGTCTCTATATTACAGTAGGTCACCTGCATGACCGCTCCATTCTTCTGCTTGTCAAAGCAGTAAAAATAGCCATAACACATGACCTGGGCCAGATGAACAGGAAACGGTTCGTCCAGATAGGACAGATCCATATAGATTCCTTTGATCTCATCTATAATCAGCTCTTCCGGTTTATCAATAATCCCATCTGCTCTTCCTTCCACCAGAATCTGAAACTGATCTTCCTCCACCACATGCTTTAATGATACCTCAGCCTTGTAATCTGCTCCCATGCGGCGCTGGATCTTTCTGTGGATCCGGCTTCCCTCCTGCATGGCATTCTTTTCCGCAGTAAAATTATGGCGGTTATCCAGGTCACCGGAACGCAGTACGAATTCCACCAGATTTCTGACGGATATGCTTAATATCTTTTTTTCTTCCTTCTCCATACCGGCTTCCCCTTCTTTTCCTCGTTATCCCAGCCAATCAGCATATGAAAAAAAGGAAACTGCATACCATACGGCTGCAATTTCCTCTTTATCGTTGCTTTATCGTTTATGCTGCTGAGCAATTCTCCGGAGCTAATTTTTTTAAGTATTTTTCAAATTCTTTATCCTCTCCATTCAACTGGACAGTAAGAATCTTGGATAAATCCAGACTTAAAACACCTAATATAGACTTTGCGTCAATAAGAACTCTATTGTAAAAAACGTCTATGTCGAAATCACACCTGGAAGCAGCAGCAACAAACTTTTTGGCCTCAGCAACTGTTGGCAACATAATCTTAAACTGTTTCATAAGCAGACTCCCTTTTCTATAATAGCTATGAAGTACTTATAACATGTTTGACGTCATTTGTCAAATTCTGTTTCAGATCCGATTATATTGCCTGTTTTTGTGCATTTTTTGTTATTTTCGCTAAAAAAGTCCGCAAAAATTAAGCATCTTTTTACTAAGACAAATTTTATATAAGGAATTATCTTTGCATCGCCCTTTTTTACTAATTCAATTTCACGGTTTTGATGTTATATTTTTATCAAAAACGCCAAATAAACCGCCTGCCACGCAAGCGAATTGATAGGTTAATATTACCACAAACATTCGTTTATGAACAGCAGAATAAATTTTTTATTTTTTTCAAAAAACTGTTGCAATATAAAATGTTCTATGCTATACTTTCAAAGTGCTCGGGTGAGCACATAATTTTACCATCTAGGGGAATAGTTCAATGGTAGAGCAACGGTCTCCAAAACCGTAAATGGGGGTTCGAGCCCCTCTTCCCCTGCTAAATTATAAGTCCTGCATAAAGCCTGGAAATCATTGAAATGCGATGATTTCCAGGCTTTTTTGATAGTACAGACAAAGAACGAATAAGCAGGTGCTTTCGGGTACCGGCTATTACATGGTGGATGATAAACTTCGTTACAGCGCAGGCGTAAAAACAATGCAGGGAAAACTAAATACTGCAGGATACAACTGTGGTACTCCTGATGGTAAATTCGGCAATGGTACAGATACTGCTGTTAGAAATTTCCAGAGAGCCAAAGGTCTTACCATAGATGGCAAGGCAGGTAAAGCTACCCTTACAGCCCTTGATGCAGCAGATTCAGGTGATGGTTCAACATATTGCAGTAATAGTTATTTAACAACGAAACAAATGACCGTAAAAGTCTAAAGGAAAACGAATTAAAACGTATTCTGTATGAGGTCCGCGAAAATATTCAGTTTACTTCTACTTCTACTTATAATATGACTTTCTCACAATTCACTCAGTCTACAAAAAGTGCATATTACCTGGCCTGTGCTTTTTTGCATAATTACGAAAAACCAAAAATGCTTTCCAGGATGAGACGCGGAGTAATACACCATAACTAATAAGACAGCCACTATACGAAAAAGCTGAAATTCTTTGTAAACACAAAGGATTTCAGCTTTTTTATCATATCAGTCAAATATTAAAGCAACCTTTTATCTGACATACTTAATGATTTCAGGATTATACTTCACCGGACAGTTTTCATAGTGTATGATTAATCCGCTTTGGATATGGCGGACTTTGTCTTTGTCAACTGCATGCCATCGTTTCATTAAGTCTGAAAATGACAGATAGGCATAATTGCCAAGTATATTAGGATCCATAATATAAAACCCATTGTCATTATAGCCACAAACAATAATGTAATGCGCATTTTTCCAGTCACAGGTATAATCGATATCATCTTCCAGACGCCATGCCTGGATTGTAAGAATCGGAGTTATTCCAATATCAATATAATTCATGAGTTCATCAATACATAAATTTTCTTGCATGGTTGCCTTTAAACCAAGCAATCCTGCAAAGTACAGAATACTTTTATAGTCCGTCCCTAAAATTGGCTGGGAATTGAGGACATCAGCCAAAGAACTTTGTCTGTAATACATACCATAACGTGCTAAAACAGACTGTAAACACGCTATACCGCATGTATATTCTGTCTCCTGATAACAAAGCGGTACAAAAATAAAGTTTTTGCAGCATTTTTTGATAACCGGATCAGCAATAAAATCTTTTGAATTCGACATAAAAAAACATCCCACACAAATAAGATTTTATTTATATATATGCGAATATCTGTTATCATGTTATACTTTCCCTGCCATAAACGTTATAATATAATAATAGAGGTATGGAACGGAGGTTAAAGGGTGGGTATGATAAACGGAAAACGGTTTATGGATGTTTTTACCAGGGTGAAGGTGCTAAAGCAGCTGTACCTGATCTTTTTTATTGCTATTTTCATTCCTGTAACAACGGTGGGAGGCTATCTGATTTATCATACCCGGACCCAGTTGTTCGACCACTATTCAAAACAGACTTATTCCGATAATCTCCGGGTAAAATCCCTGATTCTTGATCTGACAGGCAATATCTACAACAAATCCCAGACACTGGTCTCAGATCCGGATCTGATTGCACTTTTAAGTACCACATACTCATCCCAAAACGCCAGCGAAACAGCCATAAGTGCTTATCATGGACTGGAAACACTTCTTTCCGGTGATGCCTCTCTCCGTGACATCGCCGTATATACCTGGAATCCCACCATAGCAGACAGCCCGCGCATCCATCCCATTACAAACAGTATCCAGACTCAGCCCTGGTTTCGACGCGCCTGCTCCTTTGTGACCCCTTTCTGGACGGAGGAACTGGAGAAAAGTGAGCGATACGGCACTGAAACGCAAAATCTCTGCCTGTATACCCGTATCTTTCTGCCCCAGATTCACAGCTATGCCATATTAAAGCTTACAGTCAGCAGCAATCACATCCGCAACCGGATTGAAAACAGTTCCATGCATACTGTCATATGGCTCAATGACGACGGCATATTTTATACCAGTGACAAGCAGATGAAAACTCCCGGTTTAGAGAGATACCGCAATGAAGCCGGAGGAACCGGCACCTATACAGGAAAAATAGAGTTAGAAAATGAAAAGGTCATCGGCAGCATTTCGTCACTCACTGCTGTCTGCTGCGAAGACAATTTTTACATGGCCTCCTTAAGCTATGATGGCTATCCATATCTCAATCGGATTACCGGTATTTATATGACAATCCTGATAATGGTGCTGATTATAACCAGTGTGTTTATCTGTGCCTTCTCTCATTATTTCAGTCTCCGTATCAACACGCTGCGAGAAAGCATGCACAAGGCCAGTCAGGGAAACTATGAGATTGCAGACAGTTTCCGGGGCGAAGATGAAATCTCTGAAGTATTTTCCGACTTAAAACTGATGATCCATGAGATTGTGGAAAAGGAAACTTCCGTTTATCAGGCACAGCTTAAAACCAGGGACTTAATCAATAAACAGCAGCAAATGGAATTTAAAATGCTCTCAGGCCAGATCAATCCTCACTTCCTTTACAATACACTGGAAACCATACGCATGCGTTCACTGAAAGCCGGCAACCTGGAGGTAGCAAATGCGATCAAGCTCTTAGGCAAATCCATGCGCTATGTACTGGAAAACACCACCACTGCCGTCACCCCTCTTTCCAGAGAGCTGGATTATATTGAGACTTACTTAAGCATTCAGAAATTGAGATTTCACGACCGCGTCAATTATTCCCTTAAAATATGCCCAGGGCTAAATCTCCGGGATTACCAGATTATGCCTCTGCTATTACAGCCCATCGTTGAAAATGCACTTCTCCACGGACTGGAGGATGTAGAGCAGAACGGAAAAATAATCCTGAAGGTCTGCCTGGTAAACGAAGCACTGAGCATTCAGATATTTGACAATGGCTGCGGTATGACAGCAAAGGAACTGGACCTGATAAACCAGCAGATCTGTCAGCACCCCGGCGGCTCCTCCCACGGTATCGGTCTTTATAATATCCAGCAGAGAATTAAACTGTGCTATGGAACGGGGTACGGTCTTTTAATCAAATCAAAAAAATCAATGGGAACCATGGTAACAGTGGTGATTCCGGCACAAAAAAATACAGGAGGGAATTAAAACATGAAGCTTTTAATCGCTGATGATGAAATAGATGTAAGAGAAGGCATCCGCTGTCTGTTAAACTGGTCTTTTCTTGGCTTTACCATCTGCGGAGAAGGGAAAAATGGCCAGGATACTCTGGATCAGATCCGCAGACTGCATCCTGACGTTGTTCTGATGGACATCCGCATGCCTCGTTTAAGCGGTCTGGAAGTAGTAAGACTTGCAAAAGAGGAGGGCTTTTCCGGTAAATTTATTATTGTCAGCGGATTTTCAGACTTCTCTTTTGCCCAGGAAGCCATGCGCTTTGGCGTTACCAGCTATCTCACAAAACCCATTGACGAACAGGAACTGGAAAAGGCGGTGCTTGACGTCAGACAGCTTCTCACAGAAGAACAGGGAAAGCAAAAAAAGCTGGTACAGTACCGGGATCGGGCGAGAGAATCTATTTTATATGACATTCTTAATCATCAGGCCTCTTACCCATTGCCCGACTGCCGTGATCTGCAGTTAGAGGCTGAGGCTTATCAGGTTGTTCTCTATACCAGCTATAATCAGGATTCCACTCAGACTACCTGGGATTTTGCAGGAATCCTCCGGCTGGCTAACCATAACCACAATTCCCTGGACTATATCCGGATCGGAAACCACAACGTCATCATTTTAAAAGGTGATTTTGCTTTAAGACGCTTTGAAGAGCTTGCAGACCACTACATCAGCCAGCCACAAAAAGGTTCCCCTCTGGACGGTTTATTTCTTACTTACGGGCGTCCGGTCTGTTCTATTGAACAGATTCATATATCTTACGACGATGCAAAACGGCTTATGAAACGGCGCTTCTTTTGCAGCTTCAACCAGCATGTACTGTGTTATAAAGATATGCCCGATGAAATTCAGCCTGAGGGAACCGGTTTTATCATGGAAAATACATATTCCCAGCAGCTGTCGGACTCTATTCAGTCTGGAAACCGTCAGATGATGTCTGATGTTCTGGAAAAGCTGCGCCAGGCTCTCTACTGTTCCGGTCTGGAAATTTCAAACATCAGACATTACCTGGCGGATATCATGATCCAGGTGAAATCCGGTATTATTTATGCTTATGGCAATCCTGGAACACTGTTTCCCAATAATGCGGCTATCATTTATACAATTGAGGAGAAATATTATCTTTACGAAATTCTGGATTTCTTCACTCTTCAGTTTGAGATGTGTATGAATGCCATCGGCTCTCCCACCCGTGACAGTGTACTAAATAATATCCTTCAGTATATCCGCCACAATTATCAGGAGGATTTAAAGCTGGGTACTATTGCAGAACTGTTTGGCTATAACAGCTCCTATCTTGGAAAAATTTTCACCAGGGCCACAGGAAGGAATTTTAATGCCTGCCTGGATGAAGTACGGATCGATAACTCCAAGCGGCTCCTGATGGATGATAATTATAAAGTCTACGAAATCGCACAATTGGTGGGGTATGGAAATGTGGACTATTTCCATAAAAAGTTCAGAAAATATACCGGGATCAGCCCTGCAAAATACCGGAAAACCCACGCCGGAGCAGACATAAAAATGTCCGCTCCGTAAGCCACACTGCTCTTTGCAATTATCCTATTTACTGCGGCGGTTATATTCATCCATTGCCGTTTTTCTCGTTGCAGCGCGGTCTTTTGCATTTTTTAAATCCACTTCCAGCACCCTGTCGTAGCCCAGACCCCGCACGGTATCCTGCATATGCTGCAATGCCGAATCAAACTCAGCCTCATCCGCCGCAAAAACCATCTTCCAGGAATCATCCACGATTACTGCCTTGCATTGTCCCCGCAAAGTTGTAATATCAGAGCTTTCCTTAGGCTGGATATAGGAAGTACCTGGTGCTACCGAAAGAGCCCCCTTCTTTTCCAGTAATTCGATGGTTGTTTTCGCTCCTTGTGCATACTGCTGCCAGTCAGTATCCACCGGTGTATGATTCATCTCAAGTACAGAGCTCCACATTGTGGTTAAATATGGCTCATTTGTCAGAGGATCAGTATCCACCACTGCTAACGGCTTGTAATTTAAGGCGCTCACACCGTCCTTCCAGCTGCCGCCGCCCCACTCCTCCGGTACCGGCACATCGTTGTTAGGTAGAGCCTTCCAGCCATAATCCGTATAAACTGCCCTTTTGTCTTTCATCTCCCAGGTCAGACCCTTTGGACCGGCTGCACCATTGGCCTGGCCTACCAGTTCCATTCCTTCCGGAGAATACAGCCAGTCGATAAAATCCGCTAGACGCTCCGGTTCTTTTGCCTGACTGCCAATGGCAATAACGGCCTTGCCGTTCCCCATGGAATAACAGCCATCTGTATAGGGTGCCATATCTTCAATGAAAGCAGGCATAATGGCTTTTCCTTCCTCCCTGCGTTCAAGTGTATTGTAGTAACTCTGTCCCTGCCAGGACCATAAGGATGTGAGCACCTGCCCGTCACGATACTTATCCGACAAAATATCGTAATTCTGAGTCGTGGATTCCGGATCGACCAGCCCTTCCTGGTTGGCGTCAAAGAGGAACTGCAGCGCTTTCACATAATAGCTGTCGGAATCAATGATATTCTGGAAATCGCTTCCATCGTATTTTTCCATTACAAAGCCAATTTCCTGATAGCCATATAAGGAAGCATAATTCTTGGCAATCACCATCATATTGTCATCCCAGTCTTTAAACAGAGACAGAGCATAGGTCTTTTTACCGGAATCACTCTTAGGAATCTGCTCCTGCAGCTGTTTCATCACAGGGATCATGTCCTCCAGGGTTTTCATTTCCGGATAACCGATTGCCTTGTAGCCGTCCCAGCGAAGATAGGGTGCTACCAGAGGCTCGATTCCTTCTGCAGATACGTTGGGGGACTGGCTGGAAATTTCGCTTGGAATGGCATAAACGCCCTCCTTCTCCAGTCCCTTATTCATATTTAAAATGGCATCTTCATAATCTTTATATACATTTTTTCCCTTTAAAAGCGGAGCCATATCCATTAACAACCCGGCTTTTACCATATTTTCAAAACGCCCGTTTTCGGTTTTGGTAATAATTAAATCTCCTAAATTGCCGGCTGCAGAGCGGGTCTGGAACAGTGTATCTCCGCCTCCCGCCACATTGGGGGCAATGATATTTAACTCCATATTGAATTTATCTTTCACAATCTTTGCAAACCATCCGCTCTGGATTCCCTGATAATTGGCAAGGGTATCAAACACATCCACAGTGATGAATTTATCATAGCTGCTGTTGCCTGTCATGTTTCCTGCAGATGCCTCTTTTCCACATCCGGATAAAATGGCGGTGACTGAAATTGCCGTACACAGGATCACACTGATCTGTTTCATTCTCATCTTTTTCTCCTCCTAACCTTTTACAGAACCAATCATAATTCCTTTTACAAAGAATCTCTGGAATATGGGATAAATAAATAAAATCGGAAGCACTACAATCACCGATACCGTCATTCGTATGGAGGACGGTGTCTGCTGGCTGGCAAGAGCCGCCCCGCTTATTGCACCTGTTCCTCCGCTTCTCACCATAGCTGCCAGCGAACTGGCCTGATTAATGTAAGTATACAGTAAATACTGCAGGGAATACAGTTTCTGGTCAGTCACATAGATTAACGTATCCTGAAAGGAGTTCCATTGGGAAACCGCTGCAAAAATGGCGACAGTCGCCATAATCGGCTGTGCTGCAGGCAGAATGATCTTTGTAAAAACAGTAAGAATCCCAGCCCCGTCAATCTCCGCTGCTTCCTGCAGTGATTTTGGAATCGACTCAATATACGTTTTCACCAGAATGATATAAAACGGCTGTACGACGGTAGGGATCACATACACCCAGAAGGAATTGGTCAGATGCAGTGTCTTCATGGTAATAAACATGGGAATCAGTCCTGCGTTAAAATACATGGTAATCACAAAGAAACGGTACCAGAATTTCCTGTGCCACATTTTCTCCTGTGTAAACATAAAGCCTAAATAAGCTGAGGCAAACACTGTACATGCAGTCCCTAAAACCGTTCTGGCAATGGAAACTGCCGCAGCTGCAGAAAGTCCCCGCAGCCCCATCACCTGTCTGTAGTTTTCCAGATGTAATCCCTTTGGCAGGAAATTAACAAATCCATTAGCACTTAAATCATTGGCGCTGACGGTATTAATAATCATGTAATAAAACGGGTATGCACAAATCAGAGTGATGATGCCAAACATCAGATAATTAACAATGTGAAAGATTCCATCCCGCGGTTTTACTTTTCTTCGTTTCTCAGATATTGCTCTCACTTCTCTCTCCTCCTATATAATGGTTTCACCTCTGGTTTTTTTCGAAACAAAGTTTACAAGCAACAGCAGGGTGACACTGACGAGACTTTTTAGCATACTGACAGCCGTTGCCAGTGATAAGCTGCTTCCTGTCATACCTATGTTATATACATAGAGATCCAGCACCTGGATGTGGGTCTTATTAAAAGAATTCTGAAATACATAATACTGGTCCATACCATTGTTTAAAAAATTGGCTATGGACAGCATTAACAATACAAAGAATGTAGGAAGCAGACAGGGAATCGTAATGCGCCTCATCAGCTGGAACCGATTGGCACCATCCACACGGGCTGCATCATAAAGCTCCTGATCAATCCCCGCAATGGCAGCCAGATACATGATCGCTCCCCAGCCAAGTCCTTTCCAGAGATTCCACAGCGTCATCCACAGATAAGTATGTGTATCACTGTCAAGAAATTTGACCGGTGCCTGGATCAATCCGTGATTGAGAAAAAAAGTATTGACCATTCCGCTGTCAGTAAACAGGCAAAACGCCACCGAGTATACCAGCACCCAGCTGATGAAGTTCGGCAGAGTAGTCAGCGTCTGCACAAGATTTTTAAACCACCTGCATTGAATTTCATTCAGAAAAACGGCGAACCCGATGGGCAGAAATGAAGTGGCAATACCAAGAAGACTCATGGCAAATGTATTCTTCATAACCTGTATCATCTGCCCTACCTGGGTCTTGTTGGCGAACAGCGTTGTGAACCATTTCCAGCCGACAAAATCACACTGGGACAGCTTAAGCGGCGGCTTATAGTCAAAATACGCGTAAATCCAGCCGTAAAGCGGAAAATAGGAAAAAAGAAAACATAGAATGATAAATGGTACAATGCAATAAAACAATCTGCGGCTCTGGACCGTACTTTTTGGAGTTTTTCCTGCTGGCGATGATCTCATAGTCCACATTCCCCCCTGCGTTTTTTACTTTAATAATACTATTATAGCGGAAAGGGCTCTTTCCGTTAACCATCATAATCAGCGGAAAACTGCTGTACTTTTTAGAGATTGGGGCGTAAAAAAACGGCCTCCTGCTAAAGCAGAAAGCCATTGTCATAAGCTTTATATAAAAACTATTAAACTATTTGATCTCTTTAAGCGTTTTCTTATCATATTTTTTCTTAACTCGATGAAATAATGAATAGATAAGTATAAACTCATAATAATCATTTGTTTCTAACCGTTTAACTTTAGGTCTGCCGTTTTTAATAACACAGACTTTAACTGGTAAAACGTTTTCCCCTATAATTGTTACTGCACCATTTTTTCCTTTATATTTCATATTTCCTCCATAAAAGGCGGCTTTTTATTGTTGCTGCTTTACTGCATATTCATTTATCAAAGATGAATATCCGCATAATTCAAATAACAATTCCAGTCGTATTCATCCATATCATGATTTCCTGTTTTATAATGATGACCGATCCTCCCCTGATAAAGCGGCTGCTCCGGCAAAGGCTTTTTGTCTGTCTCTAACCCTTCGATCCCAAAAAGGCGGTACACCGGATCTGCCTGTACCAGGGACTCAAACTGTCCCTCCGGATCCGCCCATTTATCGAAGGTTTTAGAAGAGGTATATACCAGTCTGGGAGCAATTAATCCAAGCAGCATATGCTGGTCAAAAGGAAGTGTTTCTTCCTTTTCCATGTACTTCTGATAATTTTTGCAGAACCAGTAAGGAAAACGGGTTAAAATATCTTTAATCCTCTCCCCTTTTGCACCTCTGGAAAGCGCATCTCCGCTGTTACCTGCACAGCTGCTGACAGCCATGGCAAAACGTTCATCCTGGGCAGCGCCCCATAGAGCAGTTTTGCCACCTCTGGAATGCCCCACCAGCGCCACTCTTCTTTCGTCGATCAAAGGCTCCGTCTCGAAGTAATCCATAATCCGGCTTGCTGCCCAGGACCATGCGGTGATTGCTCCCCAGGCATCATCCGGCCTGTCCGTTACAAATTCTGGAAACAGCCTTGAAAATCCGGTTGTAAAACCTTCCTCATAATCGGGGGAAACCTCCTGGGTTCGGAAGGCAGCACAGGCATATCCCCTGGAAATAATGGTCTCAACCGGATAAAACGGACTTAAAAAATGCCTTGCAGGATCGCTGTCCTTAATCCCTCTGTTGCATACGGTTACAAAAGCCGGAACGGGTTTTATGGCATCAGCAGGAATAAATACAACGAAACAGAAGCTGAAATGGATTCCTCTGCGGACTGCTAAAACCTCTACGGTCTTTCTGACCGCCCGCCCCTCCAGAATATCCTCAGACTGCCTGGAATCCGCCACCCGGATCCGGAGCTCCACATCACTCATATCCGGCAGACGGCCGTATTCTTCTCTCTTAAAAAGCTCAAGCAGTTCCGGTCTTCGTTTTGTAAGCCAAATTTCCCAATCCGTCACCTCTGTTCCATCCATACAAGTCAGAACAGAAGGCACATTTCTTTTATTTTCCGGTAATTTCATCTGCTTCTCCTTCTTTCTCACTTACTGTAAAGCTTGATATCACTTGGTGCATAGCCAAACTGCTTTTTAAATACCTGGAAAAAATAGGAGTAATCACGGTATCCCAGCATATGTGCCACTTCATTTACCCGGTTCTGTGGATTTTTAAGAAGAATTCTGGCATTTTCCATTTTCACCATGGTAACGTAATTAACGAATCCGACCCCTGTTTCTTTTTTAAAGCATTTACTGAAATAAGAGGTTGAAATCAACAGCTCACGGCAGATCGCTCCCAGGGAAATATTATGCTGGATATGCTGGTCAACATATTCCAGCGCCTCCGAAACTGCGGTTGAATATTCCTGTTTTTTCTGTCTGATAAAGCGGATTCTTTCTTCCAGCGTATCGGGCACTTTTTCCGTTTCAAACCGGTCTTTTTTGAGAAGCGTACCGACTGCTTTTTCCAGTGCCTGTTCCAATTCTTCCGTCATCACCGGCTTCAGCAGAAAATCACTGGCACCATACCGGATTGCCCGCTGGGCATACTCAAACTGATTGTATCCCGATATAATAATAAACTGAATATCCGGCCTTTGCCGCTTGATCTTCTCAATAATATCCAGTCCATTGAATCCCGGCATCTGAATATCAATAATTACAATATCCGGACATTTTTTATGAATCAGCTCCAATCCTGCAATGCCATCATAGGCAACTCCGGTCACCTCACAATGAAACGCTTCCCAGCTGGTTGATTTTACAATTGCAGTTACTGCGATTTTATTATCATCTATGACGACTACCGAGTACATAACAATCTCCCTCCCCTTAACTAAAGTAACGGAAATTCCAGCCTGACTTCTGTATAATGAAGATATCCTGACTCGATCCATACACCATAATCAGGTCCGTACATCAGCTGAATCCGATCCTTTACATTCTTAATCCCGATCCGTTTTTTTGCTTCATTGGTTTCAAACAGTGTCTTAAGCTTCTCCGGAGGAATGCCAGGACCATCATCCCATACTTTTATGACAAGCCTTCCATCCTCACTGTAAACGGAAATGCGGATTGTGCAAAGCCCTATCTTCTGCTCCATCCCGTGAACAAGTGAGTTTTCCACAATGGGCTGCAAAATACAGCTTGGCACCATTATGTCAAGAAGTGATTCATCTACATCCCATTCCACTTCCAGCCTGTCCGGATAGATATTTTTATAAAGCTCCGTATAGTTTTTAATATATTCCATCTCTGCGTTTAAACTGCAGGTGTTCTTGCTTCTCTCTATGTTTCTTCTGAAAAATCTGGCCAGCAGACCGATCAGCCTGCTCACCTGTTTATCACCGTTAATCTGTGCAATTCCATGGATTGACTGAAGTATATTGAACAGAAAATGGGGATTAATCTGAGCCTGAAGCTCATGATACTGGAACTCCAGTAGCTTATATTCATTTTGCTGCTGTATCTCCTTTGCATTTCTGATCTCATCCATCAGTGTCTGGATGCGGCCCGCCATCTGACTGATATGTTCAGAGATCAGGTCCATCTGGTCCCCTTTGGCAAATGACGTGGGTTCCAGCTCAAAATTTCCTCTTGATACACGGGTGATATTGCGCAGAAGAATCCGGAGATTGCCAGCCATATTCCCGAACATCAGCCATAAAAAAATAATTATCAGCACAAAGATAAACAGTCCGATAAAGGATATAAAATAAAGCAGATCAGAAAACCGTTCATTTTTCGTCTTTAAGTCCACCTCATGTGCGATCTTGATTCTTCCCCGGTTGATCTGGTATTCAGCATATAAATAACCGCCCTTTTCTTCTTTCTGCGCCCCACCGGCTTGTAAATAATTTCTTTCACTGGTTGTAAATAAAAGATTGCCGTTTATGTCATAAAGCGCAAAGTTGCCCACCTTACTGCTGTCTATATCCTGAAAAATTTCTTTTAAAACCGTATTTTTAAGCTCTGCGATAACACAGCCGCTGAATTTCATTGTATTTTCATCAAACAGATACCGCATGACAATTATTCCGTCTTCGCTTGTACTTCTTGTCCATATGGTATTGCCCGGGCGGTGTGATACATCCTCTTTATTATCATAAAACAGCTTCCGCACAGATTCCTCATCAGGCCTTCCCTCTTTCGGTCTGCTGTCCCGGCATGCCAGATATACGGTATCAGACATATCCACAACAGAGATCCAGTTGATGTCATAATTGGTGCTGAGCATCTCTTCCAGCTGTTTTCTCACTCTGGGCTTTAAAAACGGGTCATTTGCTTTGCCCGGTCCGGTCACTGTTCTAAGAAGCGGGGTCAGCCGCTGGTTGGTGGCTGTCAGAGGAATGGTTCCTTCCATCAGCTCCGTTAATGATATATCCACATTTTTACAAATCTGCTCCGTCAATGTATCGGACTGATAGGTCAGTTCAGTCTTAAACCATTTACAGGTGACATGATAGATGCATATGAGAGCTAGAAGAAATGTCAATCCCAGCAATGCTGTTACTGCAATCATTTTAAAATAAAGCGTTTTTCTGAAATGAATGCGTTTTTCCGCAGATTCCATAATTTACCCCCCCCCTGTCTTTTCCCACTATAGCAACTTGGCAAAAGAATGTCAACGCCGGATCAGGGTCAGATTTTGTAACATCATCCTTTCACCGCGCCCTGGGTAATTCCCCCGATTATATATTTCTGCAGCATCAGATACAGCGCTAATATAGGAATAACAGAAAGTATAAACAGCGCGAATGCCAGTCCCAGTTCAATACTGTTTTCACCGAAAAAGAAATACTGGGTCAGGGGAATGTTCCTTACCTGTTTTTGCTGAAGCAGAGTCAGAGACATCTGAAAATCATTCCATACATTGAGAGCGTTTAAAACAATGGAAGTCAGAACAATGGGCTTCATGAGAGGAAACACAATCCGAAAGAAGACGGAATACAAGCCTGCGCCGTCAATGGCTGCAGCCTCCTCTAATTCCTTTGGAATACTTTTTACAAATCCCGATACTAACAGCACCGTAAATGCGATCTGAAAACCGATTTTTGCAAAAATAAAACCATGGAGTGTGTTTAACAGCTTCCACCGTGTCATGTCAATATAAAGCGGTGTCATGATTGACTGAAAGGGAATAATCATCGCACCTACAAAAAGATAGTAGATCAGGTTATAGAATCGGTTATTTTTTCGTGCGATAATATAGGAAGCCATGGTACAGGTCAGCGTGATGAATAAAACTGCCAGTACCGTTGTAACAAGGCTGTTTCTCAGTGCCAGTCCAAAATTCGAAGTTTCAATGGCTCTGGTAAAGTTATCCCAGTGTATGGTTTTCGGAAATGCCAGACGGTCTGTTACCATCTCCTGCTTCGACTTCACAGAATAAATCAAAGCGATATAAAACGGACTGATCACCAGCAGCGTCATTGCCAGCTTTACAAGTACCGACAAATACTTCTGAATTTTTCTACTCATCAGATCTCCACCTCCCTGGCTCTTAAGGTTTTTGAAACCAGCGTGCTGACTGCAAAGATAGAAATGGTAAACACCACTGCAATGGCTTGTCCGTAGCCCGCCTTAAAGTAAGTAAACAGATTATTGTAGATCAGCATTGCTACCGTTTCCGATGCTCTTCCCGGACCGCCTGCAGTGGCTGCCATGGGATAATCAAATACTTTCATTCCCCACGCAAGTAAAAGGGTAAAATTAGCGGTAACTGCCGGAGCAATCATCGGGAATGTAATTGCTTTAAATTTCTGCCAGGAAGTGGCCCCTTCAAGCTCTGCCGCCTCATAATAATCTTTTGATACTCCCTGAATGGCAGCAATATAAACCACCATGCAGTATCCCGCATCCCTCCATATGGAGATGACTGCAAGTCCGATCATAACCCAGGCTGTACTTCCAAGGGGACTGGCAATTCCAAATTTGTCGTAAAACACATCACTGTAAACATATCGCCAGATATAGGAGGAAAGCACCAGACTGAGGCAGTAGGGCATAAAGATACAGGTTCTTAAAACGTTATTAAGTTTTGATTTCTTTGAAATCATCAGGGCAAACAACAAACCGAACAGATTGGAAAAAACCATTGTAACAGCCGTAAACAACAGGGTATTCTTAACGGCATTCGTTACATTTGCATCCTGAAAGATTCTGATATAGTTTTTAAGTCCAACATATGCCTTATCAGGACTCATGCCATCCCATTTGGTAAAAGAGATGGGAAATCCCTGCAGAAACGGATATGCCACAAAGATTGTAAACATAATCAGTGCAGGCAAAATAAAAGTAAACTCCTGAAGCTGTTTTTTCATTTTTCGGTTCATACTGCCTCCAAATTTGAATAAAAAAGCCAGGGAGTCATATAGCTCCCGCTACACTGCCACCCTGACTTTCTGAATTGATATCATTACTTCAAAAAACTACTGTCGAATGGATGCGATCTCATAATCAATGTCCTGAAGCAACTTGGCAACATCACGCTGGCTGTCATCTAATGTGACAAATTCCTGAAGTTTGGTACGGAACGCGGTGCTGTACTCAGATGTATAATCCGGAACCTGACTTTTGGATACTATCATATCGTTATCGATGTAAGATTTGATTTCCTTAATGAACTCATCAGAATCATCCGTTGACACATTCACATTGCTTGTCATAAGCTTTGCTGTTTCCATCCAGATCTTTGAGGACTGCTCGTTAGCGAAAAAGTTCAGTAATGCCATAACTTCATCTTTGTGCTCTGTCTGGGAAGATACGACAAATACATCATCAATACCAACCCAAAGCTTATTGTCCTCCGGCTTATCAGACCATGGGGTCGGGAACATACCGAATTCTCCGTCAGGGCTTGCAGCCATTACATCGCCCATCAGCCATCCGCCGTTCATATACATCGGTCTCTGTCCTGCTGCGAAGTTCTGAATTCCCTGCGTCTGGTCAACAGCGGTATCACCTGGATCTTTATAGGATGCAAACTTGGAGAACATGTCCATTGCATCTTTCACAACTGCGTTGTCAGATAATTCTTTCGTTCCCTCCTGGGAATCTTTCCAGACAGTCTTATTGTCTGTACCCACAGCCATGGCGGTAAAGAAGGAATCTAACTCGTGGAATACTCCGTGAATGAAATTATATGGATGGATAAACGGGTTAATTCCTTTTTCCTTAAAGGTATCGGCAACCTGAAAGAACTCTTCTCTTGTCTTTGGAACCTCTACTCCCGCTTCCTTAAACATCTTTTTATTATAGAAGCATGCCTTTACCTGCGCATCCAGAGGGAACCCGTAAACACCTCCGTTTACTGTACATTCATCCTTTAACATAGGGAGAACGTTTTTCATGCACTCCTCATTGGAAATATCCATGAAATATCCGCCGTCTACGAATTCTTTCATTGTCTGGGGTTTTCCGAACATGATATCAGGAGCTTCTCCTGCTGCAATGTAATTCTTATAAGTAGCAATATAGGAAGAGGAAGCTACTACCTCCACTTCTACATTGATATTTGGATATTCCGCTTTAAATGCTTCCAGCATGGCATCCAGTGCATCCCGCTTGGACTGCTCCCCCATATAGTGTACCAGACGAAGTGTTACGGCATCCCCTCCTGCAGTCTTGCTCTGGCCTTCCGTTTCTTTTCCCTCTGCTTTTGTGGCCTGCTCCGTAGCTGCCACTGTGGTTTCTTCCTTGCTGCCTTTGGAGCATCCGGTGGCAGATGCAGCCATCAGACCGGCCAGCAGGAGCGCAGAGACCCGCTTGAAATACATTTTTCTCATAATACATCCTCCTTATAAACTATCATTTTTGATGTTGCATGATAGTTATATTTTAGCAGACGAAAGCGTCAGATTATATATGAATATTTAGCTGTATTATTATATATCTTGTCATTTCCAGTCACCATACAGCGAAAAAGGGCAGGTTTGGTATCTGCAATGCAGATACCAACGGCTGCCCTCTAAAGCTCTCTGTTTCTTTCATTAATTCGAAATACCCGCAATCGCTTCCCTTACATTTTCCACGCCGATCAGCTTAATCCCCTCAACAGCTCCCATCTTCTCCAGGGAAATCTTTGGCAGAATGCAGGTATGAAATCCCAGCTTCTTAGCCTCATTCACTCTCTGCTGTGCCATGGAAACTGCTCTCACTTCTCCTGATAATCCCACCTCTCCGAATATGATGGTTTTAGAATCAATGGCCCTGTCCTTCATGCTGGAAACGATTGCCATAAGAATTGCTAAATCCAGGGCCGGTTCATTCATGCGAAGTCCTCCGGTAATATTCACATAAGCATCAAAATGGGACAGATCATAATGGCCCCTCTTTTCCAAAACTGCCATCAGAAGATTTACCCGGTTATAATCCGTACCTGCCGCCGTACGCCTTGGCATACCAAAGGCAGTGGGGGTAATGAGGGCCTGTACCTCAATCAGCATGGGCCTTGTTCCCTCCATGGAACAGGCGACTACTGCCCCGGAAGCATCCTCCGGCCTTCCGCTCAACATAAATTCAGAAGGATTCTTTACCTCCGCCAGTCCGCTTTCTATCATTTCAAAAACACCGATTTCGTTGGTGGATCCGAAGCGGTTCTTTACTCCCCGGATGATCCGGTAGGATGCACTTCTCTCCCCTTCAAAATATAAAACGGTGTCCACCATATGTTCCAGAACTCTGGGACCTGCAACCACGCCTTCTTTTGTTACGTGGCCAACGATAAATATGGCAATTCCTTTCCCTTTTGCGATCTGCATGAGCAGATTCGTGGATTCCCTCACCTGGCTTACGCTGCCCGGAGCAGATGAGATCTCTTCCCGGAACATGGTCTGAATGGAATCAATAATCACAACATCCGGTTTTTCCTCATGAATAGCCGTCTCTATGAGATCCAGGTTTGTCTCACATAAAAACAGCAGCTCTCCCTTCACTTCCCCGATCCGGTTCGCCCGCAGTTTAATCTGCTTTAATGATTCTTCGCCTGATATGTATAAAACCTTCTTCTCTGATAATGCCAGATTCCGGCATACCTGCAGCAGAAGGGTGGATTTTCCGATACCCGGATCTCCGCCCACAAGGACTAAAGAGCCTCTTACCACACCCCCGCCTAAAACCCGGTCTAATTCCTCATACCCGGTTTTCATCCGGTCCTGTTCGTCAAGTACAATCTCAGACAGTCTGGCCGGTTTTATCTTCCCGCTTATCCCTCCGTCAGCAGCGATCTTTGAAATCCCCCGTTTTCCGGAAGCTTCTGCCTTTGCCACCGGTTCCTCCACAAATGAATTCCATTCACGGCAGACCGGACACTGGCCAAGCCACTTTGCCGATTCATAACCGCATTCCCTGCAAAAAAATGCAGTTGTTTTTCCTTTTGCCATTCATACCTCCTGGTGAAACAAGAAAAATCCGGGTCCGAATCTCTTTCAGAAAAAGAGCCGGACCCGGACTAAAGTTTCATTACTTTCTGCTGATCTTTACCTTCACTGGTGTTCCTTCGTTCAGTTCCACACTGGCTGACAGCTTCCCGCTCATGTTGGTTCTCATGCCGCCTGCTGCTGCGCCGTCGACAAACACTTCATACTCGGTATCTTCTGCCAGCTGGACTGTAAGCTGAGCATCCTTATCGCCTTCTACTTCAAATTCCACACCATCATCAGATACTGTAAACTTCTCCACTGCAGTACCTGGTACGGATTCGTATACAAACATTCCGTTACGCTCCAGCTTGGTTATCTCATAAAATGTCTTAACTTTATATAAATCACCATCGTGCTCAAAATCCTGTAATTTTGACTTTGTTCCTAATTTGTAATTACCAAAGCTGATTGTACCGTCTTTCTCTGTGCGGATTAATTCTTCAATTACCGGCATCGGTTTGCCCTCCTAGTATTTTCTTTACTTATCCCTGTTGGCGAAGAAAAGATCCTTTCGCTTGTTGTTATTATACACGAATTGCAATCAATTGGCTAGCTGTTTATCAGCTCTCTTACAGAAAATTTCAGTCCGTCATCTCCTGCAGTAACCAGAACTGTATCGCCTGTTTTTACGGTTCCGGAAAGGATCTCTTCTGCAAGCTTATCCTCTAAACTGCTCTGAATGGTACGCCGCAAGGGTCTCGCACCGTATTTTTCATCATAGCCTTTCTGAATCAGATAATCCTTAGCCGCCTCATCAATTTCAATTGTGATGCTCATCTGTTCGGAAGTACGTTTCATAATGTCTTTCATCATAATGGTCACAATATCTTTCATATGAGTCTTATTTAACGGATGGAACACAATAATCTCATCAATTCTGTTAACAAATTCCGGTTTAAACAGCTTCTTGACTTCTTCCATAACCCGGTCCTTCATAAGCTTATAATCGGCCTTTTCATCGGCGGCAGCACCAAATCCCAGACGTTTTGGAGATATGATATTTTCTGCTCCTGCATTGGAAGTCATAATAATTACGGTATTTTTAAAATCAATCTTTCTTCCCTGGGCATCTGTGATATGACCGTCATCAAGCACCTGAAGAAGAATGTTGAATACATCGGGGTGTGCCTTTTCAATCTCGTCAAAGAGAATCACGGAATAAGGGTTTCTTCTTACCTTTTCACTTAACTGTCCGCCTTCATCGTAGCCCACATATCCTGGCGGGGAGCCGATAATCTTGGATACGCTGTGCTTCTCCATATATTCAGACATGTCAACGCGGATCAGAGCACTGTCCACGCCGAACATGGCTTCTGCAAGAGCTTTGGAAAGTTCTGTCTTTCCCACTCCCGTAGGTCCAAGAAACAGGAAGGAACCGATTGGGCGCCTGGGATCTTTGAGTCCTACCCTTCCTCTTCTGATGGCTTTTGCAACTGCAGTAACAGCCTCTTCCTGACCGATCACCCGTTCATGAAGAATGGATTCCAAGTTCCGCAGGCGTTCGCTTTCTCCCTCTTCCAGTTTCTTTACCGGGATCTTTGTCCAGGTTGATACAACATCTGCAATCTCCCCTTCGTCGACGGTGGGAATCTTAGAGGCTTTTTCTTTCTGCCATTTATCACGGATCTTATCGATCTTTTCTCTTTTTTTCTCCTGCTTTTTCTTTATGGAACCAGCCTTTTCGTATGCCTCTGACTTAATGGCAGCTTCCTTCTGGTCTTCTAAAAGCTCAATTTCTGCCTCCAGCCCCTTGATTTCAGAGGGTTCCGTAAAGGTGGCAAGGCGAACCTTGGAGGATGCCTCATCAATCACATCAATGGCTTTATCCGGAAGAAACCGGTCGTTGATATAACGGGAGGATAACTTCACCGCTGCTTTTATTGCCTCATCCGTAATCACAACCTTATGATGTTCCTCGTATCTGCCTTTTAAACCTCTTAATATACCGACTGCAGCCTCTTCAGAAGGCTCTTCCACAGTCACAGGCTGAAAACGCCGTTCCAGGGCGGAGTCCTTTTCAATATATTTGCGGTATTCTTCAATGGTGGTTGCACCGATTAACTGCAGTTCTCCTCTCGCCAGAGACGGCTTTAATATATTGGAGGCATCAATGGCGCCTTCCGCCCCTCCTGCTCCGATGATGGTATGAATCTCATCGATGAACAAAAGTACGTCGCCGTCTTCAATCACTTCTGCAATCACTTTTTTGATTCTTTCTTCAAATTCACCACGGTATTTGGAACCTGCCACCATGCCGGATAAATCCAGGGTCAGAAGCCTTTTGCCTGCGATTGTCTCCGGTACTTCTCCTGATGAGATCATCTGGGCAAGTCCTTCCACCACAGCGGTTTTACCTACGCCCGGTTCGCCGATCAGACAGGGATTATTCTTCGTTCTGCGGCTTAAAATCTGGATGAGACGAGTAATCTCTGATTCTCTTCCGATTACCGGATCTAACTTTCCCTTTACCGCCAGCTCCGTTAAGTCACGGCTGTAGCTGTCCAGAGTCGGAGTACTGCCCTTGCTTTTGCCTGACTTCATTAACTCTTCCTTGTTGGCAGGTGCATCCTCTCCCATGGCAGCCAAAACGTCAATATAGAGCTTCTGTACGCTGATGCCGATGGTATTAAGCAGTCTGGAGGCAACGCAGTCATTATCGCGGATAATGGAAATAAGAAGATGCTCGGTTCCGATTAAATTGGCTTTAAAACGGACTGCTTCCCGATAACTGTTTTCCAGAACCCGTCTGGCTCCTGGTGTGTAGCCGCCGTCTTCCCTCACCCTTACGGCCTGGTCGGGAGCAATCAGCTGGCTGATCAGACCCAGAACCTTATCTTCTCTGACACCGTTCTCAATGAGTACTCTGGCTGCAACACCGCTGCCCTCTTCCAGCAGCCCCAAAAGCAGATGCTCGGTTCCCACATAGCTGTGTCCCAGCCGCCCTGCTGCCTGCTCTGCCAGATTAATGGCCGTTCTTGCCTTTGTCGTAAATCTGTCTATCATAAATGCAATCCTCCTGTCAATTTAATTCCGGCAATTCCTCCCGGATGAATTCCGCCCTTGCCATATCAAGCTCCTCCTTATTCAGAGGACGATCGGAAATCTTCTGTAAATTTGCCGGCCAGATGCCAAGCATCAGGCGGTAAACGTTAAACTCTTCTTTTGTATGAATCAGACCATCCTCCAGTCCCGCCATCATCTGGGATAAAAAAATCATGGCATCTCTGGAAGTCAGCCTTCTGGCATATTTGAGCACGCCGTAAGACTTATAGATCTCATCTTCTCTTTCAATTTTCCGGCGCTGCAGGGATAACTTTCTTACCTGCATCTCCTGATTAGTCAGCTGAATGGCTGCTTTCGTGACAGTATCAATAATTTCCCGCTCCGTTTGTCCCAGTGTTTTCTGGTTGGAAACTTCATAAAGAGCTCCGAAATTATCTTCTCCTTCTCCGTAAACCCCCCTTACCGCAGCTCCGAAACGCCCCATCTCTCCTATCAGGCTTGAAAATTTACGTCCCTGGGAAAGCATGGGAAGATGTACCACGACCGATGCCCGAAGGCCGGTTCCCACATTAGTTGGAAAGGCCGTCAGATAACCATACCGGTCATCAAATGCATAAGGAAAACGTTCATTCATATAATCATCAATACCACTGGCCTGCTCCCACAGCTCTTCCAGATGCAGTCCTGTTTTTAAAACCTGAATCCGGATATGATCATCTCCGTTAAAGACAATCCCGGTATCTTCATTTTCTGAAAGCAGAATTCCCACAGGCGTCTTTTTGGCGATAATGGAAGAATTTAAAACCCTTCTCTCTTTAAATGCCACCCGGTCCAGTTCATTCAATTCATCAAGTATGGAAAAAACCATGGGTTTACCAAGCTCTTCACCCAAATCCTTTAAACCGAATTCCAGGCGGTGAATCATCTCGGTGCTTTCCTTATCATCCAGTTTAGAGGGAAATTTATACTCCTTCCAGTTTCTGACCAGACGGATCCGGCTGCTTATTACGCCAGATCTGCCGCTGTCAGTCTGTTCAAACCATTTAAGCATCGCCTTCATTCCCTTTCCTTAGTTCTTTTATCCTGTCCCTGCAAACGGCTGCCGTCTCGTAATCCTCAAACTGGAGCGCTTCTTTCAGCATTGTATCAAGTTCAAAGAGTTCGTCTTTATGGCTGCTTAAATCAGAACCTGCTTCATCCGGGTTTTGGCTCTGGTCCATATGGTCCATTCTTTGATAGACCGGAGTCTTTCCTGTATGCATAAGACTCCCCTGCAGTTGTTTGATGCTGTCCTCCATAAGAGGACCAAACACACTATAACAGTCTGCACAGCCAAACCGGCTGTCTTTCACAAACTCACTGTAGCTGGTGCTACAGGTGGGACAGGCGATCTGCGAAAGCTTATCCGGTCCTTTTTCTGTATCTTCAATTCCTAAAAGGCCTGATAGCAGCTTGCCAAGGGGGAACTCCCCATCAAATATGGCCGCATATACACCAAAATCCATCTCTTTTGCACATTGGGCGCAAAAATGGTGTTCTTTCTTTACACCATTCACCACTTCCGTATATTGAATATTTGCTTCGCGAATCTTACACTTCTCGCACAACATAAAGAACCTCCAATCCAGGGAATCACTGTTATCTCTGGCTTTTTATAAAAGACTGAAAAATCTCATCAACCAGCTGGTGAACCTCATCACACGAAATATTTTTGCAGATGCCTCTTGCTAACACAACGCTTAAATCCCTGCGCATCTCATCAAGAACCTGTATTTTATCTACATCCAGGGAAACAACCGCTCCTTTCCTGCGGTCCAGTTTCACAAATCCCTCCTGTTTTAAAACAGAGTACGCCTTATTTACCGTATGCATATTAATGCCTATATGATCGGCCATCTGGCGAACGGAAGGCAAGGGGTCTCCTTCTCTGATACTTTCCGTGGCGATTCCTATGATTATCTGGTTCCGAAGCTGAATGTAAATCGCTTCATCACTGTTAAAATCAATTTGCAATATCATCTTTTCACCATCTTTCGTTATATCTGTTATACACATAATAGCACACGATAATGCATTTTTCAATATATAATATATGCCAACACTCAAAACTCTGTTTTTAAAAGGCAATTTTTCTTTTAATCTCAGAGAATTATTATAACAAACCAATTTACTCTTTTCAATAGCATAGACTTTACAGGAACCGATCATTTTCCCTTTTTTAGAAATAAATATCTGTTTTTTCATTTAAAATAAAAGGAAAGCACCCGTGAAAAAGGGCGCTTTCCTTTCTATTTTAATTTATATGATTGATCAGTCATCCAGATCCATGAATTCAAAGTCATCATCCTTATTCTCATTCATCTTTGGATTTCTTCGGGCATTGACTGCCCTTTCCTTCGGCTGCGTCTGATGTACCCTTACTCCAGGCATTAAATTCTGCTCCATCTCTTCCAGGCTTGACTCTTCCATAAAATCATCCTCTTCCTCATAAACAGGGGTCTTGGGGATGAACGAATCAGGCTCGTCCATAATATCATCTTCAAAACCGGAATCCAGTCTGCCGGTCCGTTCTCTTTCGCTGTATTCCTCTCTGCTGTAACGTTTCACTTTCGCAGGCGGTGCATCTTCTGCCCTGCTTTCTCTGCGGCTCTTAGGCTCGTCCTTCCTCTTAGTCTCATGCAGAGGTTCATCAGGCCTTAAATCCGGTCCGCCGCCTCGTTTAATCAGGAAAATTACGATTACCAGTAATGCAAGAGCCAGTACGCTGACTGCAATTAAAATATAAAACTGTAAGTGATAATCCTTAAGCAGATCACTGTAGGTTTTCGCCAGCTCCACATATTTGTCATTGGTGACTCCGGAAGCAAAATATCTCTGAACTGTCTTTTCTGAAAGATCATACCGGTAGAAATTCTTTTCTCCATTCCAGTTCATTCCATAGAACAGGCAGTATTCAGCTTTTGATTCTGTATTGGCAACCCAGCCGGTTACTTTAATTCCGTCAATTTCAATCTGCTGCTCTTTAAAGCCTTCCGGAACCGCTGTGTCTTTATCAAGAGGCATGATCACAACTGCTTTTTCTGTTGTTTTTACCTCAACAAACTGAGACCAGCTGTCCGCACTTTCATTATAGATAAAGAATCCGCCGTTACCGCCCTCATCCTTTAAGTATAATAAAAGAATATCTTTCTCCAGTCCCTTTCCAGCCATCACCTCAGTTCCTTTATACTGATAGGTTTTGGTCTCAAAGCCTTCCGGCAGTGAGGATTCGTCGAATGAAGAAGCGATGCTGTACACTATATCATGAATGGTCACGGAAGCGGAGCTGAACTCAGCTTCACTTGTCTCCCCGCCATCACTGGCTGCAGGAGTGGTTTCTCCGCCTTCCGGTTTCGTGACTTTAATCGTATAATTCTTAATAGTCTGCCCATCTTCTGCCGTAACTTTGACGACGACCTGATTTTCTCCGGCTTTCAATCCTTTTTCACCCTGAAGGGTAACATGTGCTCCCGCATTGGAAGCAACTGCGTTGACAACCAGATCCGCTGTGCCGGCATCAACCTCTGCCGTATAGCTGTCCACAGATGCGGAAAAAGCAGGAGTTAATGTTCCGGGAGAAATCTTTAAGGATTTTAATGTGGCATCCTTTGAAGTTGTTGCAGGTGATGTAACTTTCACAGTGGCGCTTCCCTGCTTTGACAGAGTAACTGCACCGGAATTCACATCATAAATCTCCTGGGAAGTGACGCTTATCTTTCCGCTTCCGGCTTTTAATGTTTTAAATTTCAAAGTAAAATTAAAGGCTTTCTGATCTGCAGAATCCATGGTACCAAGGATCTTGATCGCCCCGGCTCCGCCATTGGCATTGGTTCCGCTTACAAATTCCAGTATTCCGGGATCATAAGACAGCATGATTTCTGCAGTCCCCAGTGCGGTATCGCTGGTCACTTTCATATTCACGGTCACATCATTCCCTACCATAACAGAAGGATCGGAAAATGAAATCTTCGCCTCTGCTGCTAAGGATACCATGTGGCCCCAGGGGCTTAATACAGCCATCATACAAACCAGCATAAAGCTGGTGATCAATTCTTTCAGTTTCCTGTTCATATAATCTCCTATTTCATAAACTTACATTCCAAGTACTTTCTTCTGCAAAAGAAGAAGGTCCTGAGAATTCACTTTTCCGTCGCCGTTTAAATCGGCTGCTGCTTTTCCGGACTCTGATAAGGTCTCCAGACCAAGAAGATATCTCTGCAGCTTCAGCACATCCAGGCTGTTGACTTTTCCGTCACCATTGATGTCGCTGCTACCTTTTGAAGCGGTACCGGCAGAGGCTGACTGGGTCTGCTGCGCCTGAGTCTGAGCCTGTGTCTGTGTCTGAGCCTGCGTCTGGGCAGGGCTGGTAACATCTGCCGACTGCCCTGGTCCCTGTTTCACTACTCCGGTAGATGCCTGTACCGATATATTGGAGGAACCATCCGGCGCTATGGTAATGTTGCTTCCGCCCGGTGTTCCTGCTTCATTTCCCGAAGAAGAACCGGAAGCTCCCGGTCCCCTGCTGCCGGAGGAGCTGTTGCTGCCTGAAGAGCTGCTGCCTCCTGATGAGCTGTTACTGCCTGATGAACCAGGGTTGGCTGGGGTACTGCTGCCGGAACTGTAGGTAGGACCATTTGCCTGACGGACTACATGAAGAATATACTCCCTCACATTACCGTTCTGTGCTGTAACGGAAACTTTAATATCATTATTGCCACTTTGAAGCGCAATAGTCCCGGTTCCGCTTACGGAAGAAGCAGAATACAGTGCAGAAGCGTTCACCTTAATACTGGTCACACCAGAATCCACAATCAGGTTATATTCCCTGGTATCCCGGTCAAAGCTTGGTGTCATAACAAATCCATCCACACTAAGTCCTGACAGCTTGTTATTGGGATTACCGTCACCCGTTGGCTGGCTGCATGGATTTTCAGGCATATTATTATAAACCGGTATTTTAAATTCAAGTGCGCTCTGCTTCATATCACTGTTATAAGCTTTTGAGTATACTGCTGCTTCAGATGCCGCACCCTGTACATTGGTCATATACTGATGCTTATAAAGATTTGACCCCTGTACATTATATTTCTTCAGATAAAATGTATCCTGCCCAACTTTTACGTAGTTATTACCATAATATAACGCACCGCCCAAAATTGATTTTTCCGGTGTATTCCACGGGCGCTCGTAATTGCCTGCCTGAGATGCCCACCACAAGCCTCTTTGCACAGCAGTCATGTTACCGGACTGATATGCTTCTATATTAAAGAAATTGTAATACCCGGCATAGCCTGATTCTGTGCCGGAAATGCTTTTGCCGGTGCCTGCCGATCCCTGTTCCTGTATGATCATGGCAGCCAGTACATAAGGGTTCACACCTGACTGAGTCGCTGCATTCATAATCATATTCGTATAAGCGCCGCTTCCTGTGGTGGTTCCTGTTGAAGGTGAGTCGGCAGAAGGTCCCGTAAGACTTGCTCCCGGTCCATAATCCATAAGAACTGCTGCATGGTTGGGTGTAATGGAGGCCTGGGGTGATTCCAGGCTTACATTGCCGGAAGAGGAACCCTGAGTTTCTGTATTTCCGCCAGGTCCGATATTGGCTCCGGGGCCGGCACTGTTTCCTGAATCCGTAGAAGATCCGCTTTCCGGCGTGGTAACTGCAGATCCCTGGGAGGAGCCGGTATTCGAGGTGCTTCCTGACAGGAATGTCCCCTTAACCATGGTATTTAATCCTTCCAGTGTATGCCTGTTGCTGTCATATGTATGCGACAGGAACTGAAATACATTGGTCTCATCAAGGAAATTCCTTGGATCCATATAGTACTTAACAATATCCTCGGATGCGGTAACCCAGCTGCTGCCATCGAATCCGACCCAGGTGCTGTTATTCCAGTCATAAGCTCCGTTTTCCGTAGATTTCCAGGATGACATGCTGTTGGTATGTACCAGGGTTTTACCCACCAGACTTTCTTCCTTCACTGCGGTATTCCAGTCTAAATTGGTTTTCTGTGCAGTAAACACCCAGTTGGGATATTGGGCATGAAGCGCTCTTAAACGCACCTTATAGCTTTCGGGAAACCCCTGTGCAGACAGTTTTGACTCAAAATCAGCATTGCTGGTATAAACCGCGGCAAATTTCAGATAGCTTTTTGTAACATAACCTGTCACTGCCTGACCGTTGGAATTGTTAAAACTTATCTCATACCAGAGCGCTCCGTCTGATCCGTTCTTTTCATTGACCACAGTGACGGAAGCTCCGTTGGTCAGCTTCGTAACAATTGAATAGGAAGTACCCGGTCCGCTTCTCACATTCAGTGTTGTAGCGTTTACCGTTGCCGCCTTATTCGTATAAGCATACGTATCTATGTATGGTGATATTGGTCCTGTAAAAGAATTAATCACCAGAATACCGGCAAGAACTGCTGCCATCTTACCAGCTTTTTTATACTTTCTCATCTGTTTCTCCCATGATACACTCAAGTATTTTTATTTCCAGTTATATGTAAATCATACATTATTTTATTATAATGACAAATGATACCATGTGTCAACAGAATCAGTTAATCTTCAGCCAATTGGAAATATTTGTAAGAAAATCTTTCATTTTATACAAATGACAAAAACAGCAGGATGCATAAACACCCTGCTGTCGGAAAAACCTGCTGATCTTAATTTATATTGTTCTTACCTGCAGGATTCAATCGCGGATTCCAAAATTGCAAGCCCGCTTTCAAGCTGTGCATCCGTCACCACTAACGGGCACAGAAAACGGATCACATTGGAATATGCACCTGCACTCTCCACAATTAAGCCATGGCGGACACAGTAGTCAACCAGCTCTCTCACCAGAACTGTATGAGGCTGTTTGCTCTGTTTATCCGTAACAAACTCAATTCCCATCATACAGCCGATTCCTCTCACATCTCCTACCTCTTCAAATTTTTCCTTCCACAATTGAAACCGGCTCCTGCATATATCTGATATCTCAATGGAACGGGAACACAGATCTTCTCTCTCCATAATTTCAATCACTTTTAAAGCAGATGCACATGCAAGCGCATTTCCCCCAAAGGTTCCGCCTATAATTCCGCCTTTTACACCGTCAAATATTTCTGCTGATGCAGTGACTGCACTTAAGGGCAATCCCCCGGCTATTGATTTGGCGGAGGCCAGAATATCCGGAGCGCAGCCGGCATCCTTCCAGTAGTTGGAAACAAACATTCTGCCGGAACGTCCAAAACCGGTCTGCACCTCATCAGCAATCAGCAGAATCCCTTTCTCGTCACAGATTTTCCTTAACGCCTTCACCCATTCCATGGGAGCCGGAACAAAACCGCCCTCCCCCTGTACCGGCTCTACCACAATTCCCGCCACAAATTCTGCAGGAGAAGCTTCTTCAAACACCTTCTGCAGCTTTTCCATATAATAGTCAACTGCTGCAGCATCGCTTAATCCCTCCGGCTTTCTGTATAAATACGGGAATTCTGCACGGTAAATTCCATCTGGAAACGGCCCGATCCCAAACGCATATGTTTTTTTCGCAGTCATCGTGGCAGCAAGAAGGGTTCTTCCATGAAACGCTCCGGAAAATACAATAATATTGGGTCTTCCTGTATAGGATTTTGCAATTTTCACCGCATTCTCGATAGCTTCAGCTCCGGAATTTGCAAACATGGTTTTTCTTTTTTCTGATTTGAGGGGAACAATCTCGTTCATTTTTTCGGCAAGCGCTATGTATCCTTCGTGGGTGACAATATTCATCATTCCATGAAAATATTTTTCCGACTGTTCCTTAACCGCTTCTACAATCTCCGGATGGCTGTATCCAATATTCAATACACCCACACCGCCTACCCAGTCAAGAAACCGGTTTCCATCCAAATCCTCCAGCATAGCGCCCTCTCCCCTGCTGATCACGCAGGGATATACAGATTTAATGGCACCTGGCACCGCTTCCTCTCTCCGTTTTAAAACAGCTTCTGCTTTCGGTCCCGGCAGGAGAGTTTTTATTTCCGGCAATGCATCTCTCAGCATAAGATCCTCCTTTTTGCCATCATAAGGCAATTTAAATTGATTTTGTATAAATACTGTTTATCTCTTCCCGGCTTAGTATAACCGGGTGATTGGCAATACTGGCAGCAGATATCTTCATACAGTTTTCTGTCAGCCACGGTACATCAGATTCTGTAATTCCCATATCTCCCAGGGTTTCTGTTAAATGAAGTTCTGATGTCAATTCCCTGATCCGACTGACAAAATCAGACTCATTTTTCCCACCCAGCATTTTTGACATGGCTGCAAATTTATCCGGCGAACCTTTTATGGAGGCTTCATAGACATAAGGAGCCAGAGCTGCCAGACCTCTGCCGTGAACCGCATTTTTAAGCCCGCTGACCGGGTGCTCCATTCCGTGAAGCGCAGTCACTCCCGCTGTGTTAATTACCATTCCGCCTAAAGTGCTTGCAAGACACAGTTTCTCCCAGCTGTCTAAATCTTTACCGTCTACATAGACTTTCTTTAAGCTGTCTGCAGCAAGCCGGATTCCTTCCAATGCCATCAGATCGGTAAGCGGCTGGGATATGGTTGATATATAAGCATCCATGTTATGGCAGAGGGCATCAAAGCCTACCGATGCCAATACAGCTTTCGGCATGGTGGTCATCAGCAGCGGATCAATGATGGAACATGCAGGAACAATGGCACTGCACCGGAGTGATTTTTTATCTGACGTATCCGGGTTTGTCATCACGGCAAAACCATTGCCCTCACTTCCGGTCCCGCAGGTAGTGGGAACTGCCAGAACCGGAAGTGCCTTATCGCTGACCTTTCTGCCGAAAATGTACTCGTTGATATCTCCACCGTTTACTGCCTGAAAGGCAATTCCTTTTGCCGCATCCAGACTGCTCCCGCCTCCAAGAGCTACAACAAGATCACAGCCTTCTAAAGAAGCGATGCCAGCCCCCTCATATACCGTAGTTGTTAAAGGATTGGGCTCCACTTTATCAAAAAGCACGCTGGAAACTCCCTGCTTTTTAAGAAGTTCCTCCGTTCTGGCAAGGAGACCGGATTCCTTTGTACTCCTGCCTCCCGTTACAATAAGCGCCCGCTTTCCAAGTAAAGCCGCTTTTTCTCCGATTAATTCCGCTTTTCCCCGTCCAAATACCAGATTAACCGGCAGGTAATATTGAAAATCCATATAAATGCCTCTCTCTTTCACTACTATTTTACGTTCTTTGTTTTCCCTTCCTCTACTCCAACAAAATAGTCATCAGTCAGACCATAGGATTTTAATATTCCTGATAATGTACCGTCTTCCTTCATTTCACTCAGACACTTGTTGATTTCATTTAAGAAATCCTTATCCTGGAAACGGACTGCGGCACCGATCTGTCCGCTGGCCTCCGCTTCGTAGGGAGCTAAAAGTTTCAGTTTTAAAGAACTGTCTGAAGAAAGTGTATAGCCTGCAACAATTCCGTCAGTCACAACTGCGTCAACCTTTCCCGTGTTAACTGCCGTCATCAGTGTTGCCTGATTGTCGAACGCAAGAAGCTCCCCTATTTTTCCTTCATCCAGCCATTTTTGTGCAGTTTCATAGAATGCAGTACCTGGCTGCGCACCAATTTTTTTGCCTTTTAAATCCTCTTTGCTTTTAATGTCTGAATCAGCGGGTATTACAACCGCCTCACCCTCCTGATACCATTTATCTGTAAACGCTGCAATTTCTAGCCGCTCATCCTTTACATACATGCCATCAACAACCATATCAATATTGTTGTTATTCAGTTCTACCAGAAGATTGGAAAAATCGATCTCCTTCATTTCGATATCTGCAATTCCCATGCGTTTGCAAATTTCTTTTAAGATTTCAATATCAATTCCCTTTAATTGTCCGCTTTCCACATCTTTATAGCAAAATGGTGCGTCATTGGATGAACCAATCAGGATTGATCCCTTCTCCTTTATTTTCTTTAACATGGCAGACTCTCCTGTACTCTGACCGGAAGCGGTGTTTTGTGTCTTGCCTGCTTCTGTGTCTTTTCCTGCTGCCTCCTTCCCGCTGCAGCCCGTCAGTAAAACTGCGGCCATCATTGCCAGCACTGCGATTCTTTTTCCTGTTTTCATTTTTTTCATAATTCTCCTGCCTTTCTTTCCTTGTTGATAGATTCATATAAATTTACGGCATACGCTTGAGTCTGCGTTCCAGAATCCCGGTCATCTGGGAAAGGGGAATGCTGAGTAATAAATAGACAATCGCCAGAAGAGTATACGCTTCTACCGTAAGAAATGTCTGGGAAGCGTAGGTTTTTGTACGAAGAAGAAGTTCCTGCACAGAGATCATTGCCAGCAGGGACGTATCCTTTATCAGCATAACCAGATAATTTCCAAAGACCGGTACGGAATTCCTCAGTGCCGGAGGTATGATAAAATGAAACATTACCTTCGCCTCACTAAATCCCAGTGCCAGCCCTGCCTCTCTCTGCCCGGGGTCTACTGCAAGAATTGCAGAACGGATGACTTCTGACATGTAACAGCCGTAGTTAACGGCAAATCCGATGATTCCGCAGGTGGATGCTTTCAGTTGTATATTGGTTTCGTACCCTGCCATGGCGAGGATTCCGTTTAACAGAGTTGGTATCACATAATAGATATAAAAAAGCTGAACAAGAAGCGGTGTTCCTCTGATCAGTTCAATTAAAACCGATAAAATCCGGCTGAGCACCCTGTTTTTTGAAAGGCGTCCGATTGCAATGATAAGAGCTGCAGTGAGTGCACAGAAAAAACCGGAAAGTGTTATATAAAGAACAATTCCCACTCCTCCCAACAGACTGGGGCCCAGCGTATGAATTGCTTTTCCAAAATTCAGTTCCATCCCTTCACCTCCCTAGAGTACTCTGGACAAGAATGTCCTGGTTCTTTCATTCCGTGGATTCGTAAATATGTCCTGCGGAGCCCCTTCTTCTACCACAAACCCGCCATCCATGAAGATCACACGATCTGCCACATCTTTTGCAAATCCCATTTCATGGGTGACCACAATCATAGTCATTCCCTCTTTTGCCAGCTGTTTCATTACCTCCAGCACATCCCCAACCAGCTCAGGATCCAAAGCGGAAGTCGGCTCATCAAAGAGAAGTATCTCAGGCTTCATTGCCAACGCCCGTGCGATGGCCACCCGCTGCTGCTGACCGCCTGATAATGCGGAAGGATAAGCATGTGCCCTGTTTTCCAGCCCGACCTTTCCAAGAAGATCCATTGCCTGTTCTTTTGCCTCTTTAACAGGAACCTTATTGAGTTTGACGGGTGCATACATTACATTTTCCAGGGCGTTTTTTAAAGGAAATAAATTAAATCTCTGAAATACCATTCCCACCTGTTTTCTGTAATCTGTGACCTTTTTTCCTAAATGCGTGATATCCTCTCCATGATACAGGATCTCTCCTCCTGTAGGGCTCTCCAGCAGATTAACACAGCGCAGAAGCGTACTTTTACCCGATCCGGAAGGTCCTATAATCACCACTACTTCACCCTTTTCTACTGACAGATTGACATCTTTTAAAACTTCCAGATCTTCAAAGCATTTAGACAGATTTTTTATTTGCAGCATGATGAACCTCCTTTTTATCCTTTTTGATACAACAAAAAAGGCAATGTCTTTTTTTCAAAAGCTCCATTGCCCGGAATGTTATATGTGGATATTTTTTTACAGCATATTCTGAAATTTTTTACGGATAATCTCTGTTAAGATTTCACAGGTACCTTCCACGCCCAACAGGCTGGAATCAATCATAACATGCTTATGCTCCTTATCTGACATGACATAACCGCAGTAATGCCTGTGATAGGATTCTCTCGCCTTGTCAACCGAGGCGATCATCTTCCTTGCCTCATCCGGTCTCATGTTCAGACGCTCAACGCAGTTTTTTAATCTTGCCTCATAAGGGGCATATATAAAAATGTGAATAATATTCTTATAATCTTCCAGAATATGATCCGCACATCTTCCTACGATGATACATGATTCTCTCTCAGCCAGATCAATGATTATCTTTTTCTGGACTGCAAAGACAGAATCCTGAATGGCGGTGGTCCCCATTCCAAGAGGATAGTTCATATTAAAGAATGCTGATTTGGCACTTTCTTCCACATCGCTGACAGCAGAGACCGGAAGATTTAAATCTTTCGAAGTCATCTCAACAATGTCTCTGTCATAATATTCGATACCAAGATTCTCACTGACCATTCTGGCAATGGGTCTTCCCAGGCTGCCAAACTGTCTTGTTATGGTAACAACAAACTTTTCTTTCATATGGTACACCTCTTTTCTAAAGGTATTTGTTATAGCGTTTATTATACTCCCTCCCTGTTTCCCCTGCAATGTCTGCAGGTTCCAATCTTTTTACTGGTTATTGTACTTTAAGTACAATGTGTGATATACTTACCCTCAATCAGAAGGGAGGTAACTACTATGAGAACAAGAGTTTCTGATCTCTATCACTCTGGCATTGACCAATACAGTCTCATCCTTCACAGCGGTGAGAACGGACTGTCAAACTCCGTCTCCTGGATCTATCTGGCAGAGGATATACAAAATATGTCTTTTTTAAAAGGCGGGGAGCTGGTTATCACCACAGGTCTCTTTACCCAAAGCGGAACCTGCCTGTTGGATTTTATCCGCTCACTGGTGACTTACAACTGCAGCGGACTTATCATTAATGTAGGTAACTATTTAGAAACAGCAGACATCACGGCTGAAATTCTGGAATTTTGCAAAATCAGCAGATTCCCTTTAATTACCATGCCCTGGAAAGTCCATCTGGTGGATATCATGCAGGATTACTGTAAAGCCCTCCTTCAAAATACACAGAGTGTGGACCATTTAAATGCGGCGTTTCAGGGCGCTCTCTATCAGACCACGCTTCACGAGACCACTCTTATGACCTTAAACCAGAACGGTTTCCCCACTGCATCCGACTACCGGATCATTGTAATTTCCAACCTGCGCAATGCTACCAGAATCACCTTTTCCTTAAACCGTCTTCAGTTAAAATACCACCTTTTTGAACATGATAATCTGCATATCCTAATTTATCTCGCTTCCCAGTCCGCGCCTCCTCTTAGTGAAATCATGGATATTCTTATGTATTATGACGGCATCACACTGGGAATCAGCAATGAATTCTATTCCCTGGAAAAAACAGGGATCTGTTATAAACGCGCCCGATTTGCACTGGCCGCCTCCATATTCTGGAGTATTCCCTCTGTTAATTTTGATGAACTGGGATTTTTTCAGATACTTTTTTCATCTTCTGACCCGGAACTGCTGCAGTCTGTCTGCAAAAAAAGCCTGGGAGTGCTGGAAGACTTTGATTCGGCCCATGATACTGATTACATGGATACGTTAAAAGTCTTCCTGCTGTCTGACTGCAATCTGTTAAAAACAGCCGATAAAATGCACACCCACAGGAACACGGTCATATACCGGATGAAAAAAATCAAAGAATTGTTAGGAACTGAGATGGACGATTCCAAAATTAAATTCGATTTGCTGATGGCTTTTTATATCAGAGAATATTTTGCCATATAATTCATATGAACAGGAAGCAATTTGTTATTCTCCACTGTCTTCAGCACTATAATGCTCCATATTAACGCACATATGCTCCATAACCCTGTAAAATACATCGATATCTGCCTGGGAGATTCCCTCACTGACAATCCCCTCAAACTGCTCAAATACTTTTCGTATTTCCCCCGCTTCCTTATATCCCTTCTCTGTCAGGCAGATGGAAAATGATCTCCTGCAGTCGGGATTGCTTTCCCGGACAAGAAGACCAAGCCCCTCCAGCTTATCAATGTTTCTTGACATCGCTGCCGCATCAATTCTGCAACGGTCTGCCAGCTCTTTCTGGGTAATGCGGTCCTCCTGCCGAAGATGATATAATATTTTCGCCTGCCCCTGACCTGGTGTCAGTCCAAGATCAGATAACAGCGGGAAAAAAATCTGCTTCCTTGCCTTTTCCCCCCGCACCAGCAGTTCCCTGATATTTTGTTTCTTCACAATCTGCCTCCTTCTTATTATTATTCCAATTCAAACTGCCCTGTATAGAGCTGATAATACTTGCCCTGCTCTGCAAGCAGTTCTTCATGATTTCCACGTTCAATGATCTCTCCTCTTTCCAGAACTAAAATGGCGTGGGAGTTACGGACAGTTGAAAGTCTGTGGGCAATGACAAACACGGTCCGGCCTTTCATCAGTGTATCCATCCCCTTCTCGATCAGCTTTTCTGTCCGCGTATCGATGGAGCTGGTGGCCTCATCCATCACCAGCACCGGCGGGCGGGATATGGCAGCCCGGGCAATGGCGATTAACTGTCTCTGCCCCTGGGATAAATTACTGCCGTCATTTTCAAGCAGAGTATCGTAGCCGGCAGGAAGCCTTCTGATAAAGGAATCCGCATTTGCAATTCTTGCAGCCTCCCGTACATCGTCCTCAGTTGCATTCAGCCTTCCATATCTTATATTATCGGCAATCGTACCCGTAAATAAATGAGTATCCTGGACAATCAGGGAAATGGAACGCCTTAAATCATCCTTTTTTATCTGCCGTATATCAATTCCATCATAGGTGATCAGACCTTCATTTAATTCATAGAACCGGTTGACCAGATTGATAATGGTGGTTTTTCCCGCCCCGGTAGAGCCCACAAAAGCAATTTTCTGACCAGGCTTTGCGTACAGACTGATTCCGTTTAATATGGAGTGTTCCCGTTTGTAGCCAAAAATAACTTCATGAAAACGAACATCTCCCTTAAGAGGCACCAGCCGGTATCCTTCTTTTTCATCATGCAGCTTCCATGCAAAACATCCTGTATAAGCCTGGGATTCCACGAGAATTCCATTTTCCCCTTCCTCTGTCTTTACCAGAGTCACGTTTCCTTCATCCACTTCCTGCTCTTCTTCCATCATCAGAAAGATTTTCTCCGCACTTGCCAGCGCAACCATCAGGAAATTAATTTGCATGGTAAACTGATTCATGGGCATGGCGCTCTGTCTTACATATACCAGATAGGAGGCAAGAGTTCCCAGATTAATCAGTCCTGAGATTGCAAACAAACCTCCCACACAGGCAGAAACTGCATAATTAAAATAAGACAGCGCAACAATCGTAGGAACTGTAATACCGGTGTAAATAGATGCCTTTGTAGAGGAAAGCCGAAGTGCTTCGTTTAATTCACAGAACTTCTCAAAATCCTGTTTTTCATGGCGGAAAATCTTTTCCTCTTTCTGCCCTTCCACCATTTCTTCCACAAACCCATTGATGCTGCCAAGATTCCTCTGCTGCTTTGCAAAGTAATTTTTACTTATCTTTCCGTTATGACGGATATAAAGCAGCATGACTGCCAGAAAGAAAACAACGATCAGGGAAAGACGTACATCAAGGACCAAAAGCATGATGATGGTTCCTGTTGAAGTAATAAAGCTCTGAATCAGCAGCGTAAAGCTGTTGTTTAACGCTTCCGATATGGTATCCACATCATTGGTGAAATGGCTCATCAGCTCTCCATGAGTATGGGTATCAAAAAAAACAAGAGGAAGCTTCTGCGTGTGACGGAATAAATCCATCCGGATCTCACTCACTACCTGCTGGGAAACATGAACCATCATTCTGCTGTAAATCAGACAGGAAAGTGCTCCCGCCAGATACAGACAGCCCATGATAAAAATCATGCGGATCAGCCCGGGAATATCTCCTGGAATAATATAGCGGTTTATCACCGGTTTTAAAAGATAGGTCCCCATAATCCCGGAAAAAGCACTGATGCATACCAGAACTGCGATCAGCAAAATGGAAATCCTGTAGTGCCCAATGTAGTTTAACAGATGGATAAGGGTCTTTTTTGCATCCTTTGGTCTTGCACGTCCTGTCTGTTTCATGAGGAAAGCCCCCCTCCTTTCTGCTGGGATTCAAAGATATCCCTATAGATTTCATTATCCCTTAAAAGCTCTTCATGGGTACCCACCGCATTCACCCTGCCGTCATCCAAAACAATAATCTGGTCTCCATGGGAAACGGAAGAGATTCTCTGGCTGATTATAATCTTCGTCATATCCGGAAGTGCATCTTTTAATCCATCATTGATCTTCTGCTCCGTGGCTGTGTCCAGCGCACTTGTTGAATCGTCCAGAATCAGAATCCTTGGTTTTTTTAAGATCGCCCTTGCTATGCACAGCCGCTGTTTCTGCCCGCCGGAGAGATTGACGCCGCCCTGTCCGAGAACCGTATCATATCCATCTTCCAGACGGTCAATGAATTCGTCCACACAGGCAATCCGGCATGCCTCCTTAATCTCATCGTCGGAAGCATTCTCTTTTCCCCAGCAAAGATTTTCTCTCACTGTTCCTGAAAATAAAGTATTTTTCTGTAAAACCATACCAATGGCTTTCCTTAAATGATCCTGGGTATACTGATAAATTCGCTGTCCGTCTATCAGAATTTCCCCCGAATTTATCTCATACAACCGCTGAATCAGCTGGACCAGCGTGCTTTTTGCAGCGCCGGTCTGCCCGATGATTCCCACTGTCTGCCCAGGAAGGATCTCAAAGGATATATCAGAAAGCACATATTCTTTTGCAGTTTCCCTGTATTTAAAATATACATGATCAAATTGTATGCCTCCCATGGTAATCTCTATGTCGGATGCACGGTCATCGCGGATCTGAGGTTCTTCCACAAGAACTTCTGAAATTCTTCTCCAGGAAGTCAGAGACCTGGTAAATAACAGGAACACATTGGAAAACATCATAAGAGAATTCAGAACCTGAAGCACATAGCTTAAAAAGCTGGTAAGTGCGCCCACCTTCATATGTTCTCCAATTACAAGGTTCCCGCCAAACCAAAGAATGCTTAAAATGGTTCCGTACATGACAAACTGCATGGCAGGCATATTGAGAGCTGCCAGTGAAAACGAACGCTCCGAGCTATTCTTTAAATATGTATTGACCTCTCCGAATTTTTCGGTTTCATAATCGCCCCGGACATACGCCTTAACCACACGGACTGCTCTTAAGTTCTCCTGTATGGTACGGTTTACAAAATCCATGGCGCCCTGCATTTTCCCATAAAGAGGTCTAACATTCTTAATGATAAAAAATAAGATCACTGCCAGCAGGGGGGCGGCAATAAAGAACACCATGGCCAGACTGGCATTCAGCCGGAAAGACACGACCAGTGCTGTGAGCATCATCACCGGAGAACGAAATCCAGGACGCATTCCGTTAGTTATGGAGTTCTGGATGGTGGTAACATCACTGGTCAGCCTTGTTACCAGGGATGATGTACTGAAACGGTCTGTGTTGGCAAAGGAGTAGGTTTGCATCTTTTGAAATTCCGCTTTTCGGATCTCAGCACCAATTCCATTGCCGCAGACTGCCGTAAGACGGGCGCAGGCGTGCCCCAGTAAAAGAGCGACTGCTGCAAAGGCAATCATCTGTCCTCCTTTCATCAAAATGTAGCTTTTGTTGCCGTTTGCAACACCCACATCAATAATGTCCGCCATAATCATTGGTATGATCAGTTCAAATACGGTCTCGGCCTCGATGCAGATAATTGCAAGAATCAATTCATTTCTGTACTTTTTGGCATAATGCAGCAGATTATTCATTTTCTTTTCTCCACATTGATTATTACAATAATTGTATTTGCAACTATTGACTATACAACTATTATATTCTCTCTGACGGAAATGTCAATAAATATCCAGCCGTTCTCATAAAAAAATCAGGCCCGGTGCCCCCTTAACAGGGGCATTTAAGGCCTGATTTCTCAATCTGATTTATTAAACCGGATATGTCTTGTTCTGCTTATCAGCCAGAGTGGAATCCACACCTGTCTGCTGTGCTGCACGGTATTCAAAGAATTCCTTGGCAACACTGGGGAACAGGGCATAGGACAGAACATCCTCATCCTGCTGTTTCCACTGTGCACACTCTTTCTCAAACTGAGGAAGCTGTGGTGCAATTAAGTCAGCCGGACGGCAGGTAATCGGTGTTTCATCACCAATAATCTTTTTCTGAACTTCCGGATTAAAGGGTTTTACTGTCTGTCCGAATTCACCCATAAGAATCTTTTTGGATTCTTTGGTTACCATCTTATAACGTTCACCGCTGATTACATTTAAAACTGCCTGTGTTCCAACGATCTGGGAAGAAGGAGTAACTAACGGAGGCTCTCCAAAATCCTTTCTTACTCTTGGAACTTCCTCTAAAACCTGTAAATATTTGTCTTCCTGACCCGCTTCCTTTAACTGGCTCACCAGATTGGAAAGCATACCGCCCGGTACCTGATATTGAAGTGTCTTAATATTAACTCCAAGCACCTTGGGATTTAAACGTCCGCTCTTTAAGGCTTCATCCCTGATCGGCTGGAAATGAGCTGCAATCTCTGCAAGCAGATTCTGATCATAACCGGTGTCATAAGGGGTTCCCTTAAAGGTTTCAACCATAACTTCGGTAGCTGGCTGGCTGGTACCTAAAGCAAGAGGAGACATTGCAGTATCAATAATATCACAGCCTGCTTCCACCGCCTTTAAATAGGTCATGGATGCAACACCCGATGTATAATGGGTATGAAGATCAATAGGAAGCTTTGTCGATTCCTTTAAAGCCCGAACCAGCACATCAGCATTATAGGGCGTCAAAAGTCCCGCCATATCCTTAATGCATATAGAATCTGCGCCCATGTCTTCAATTCTCTTTGCAATATCTTTCCAGTAATCCAGAGTATAAGCATCTCCAAGTGTATAGCTTAACGCAACCTGTGCATGCCCTTTTTCTTTGTTACAGGCTGTTACTGCAGTCTGTAAGTTACGGATATCGTTGAGACAGTCGAAGATACGTATGATATCGATTCCGTTTGATAAGGATTTCTGAACAAAATATTCCACCACATCATCTGCATAATGATTGTATCCCAGAATATTCTGACCGCGGAACAGCATCTGCAGTTTTGTGTTCTTAAATCCGTCTCTCAGTTTTCTCAGTCTCATCCAGGGATCTTCTTTTAAGAAGCGCAGGCATGAATCAAAGGTAGCACCGCCCCAGCATTCAACTGCATAATAACCAACCTGGTCCATCTTCCCCACGATCGGAAGCATCTGTTCAGTTGTCATTCTTGTAGCAAGCAAAGACTGATGAGCGTCACGAAGAACTGTCTCTACAATCTTAACCGGCTTTTTTTCTATATCTGCCATTTTCTTACCTCCTGGTTATTGTTCATTTACTTTGCTGCCGGAAATTGTATTCTCCGGTCATATTATTTCACTCCGAAAATAGCCATAAATGTACCGGCTGCAACCGCAGTACCGATAACACCGGCTACGTTTGGTCCCATGGCATGCATCAGCAGGAAGTTCGTCGGATCAGCCTCAGCACCCACCTTCTGGGATACACGGGCCGACATGGGAACTGCGGATACACCGGCGGAACCGATGAGCGGATTGACCTTGCCTCCTGTCAGCTTGCACATGATCTTTCCAAACAGGACACCTGCAGCTGTTCCAAATGAAAATGCAACCAGACCCAGGAAAACAATTTTAAGTGTATTGGAATTTAAGAACGCTTCCGCACTGGTGGTTGCACCTACTGATGTACCAAGAAGAATAACCACTATATACATCAATGCATTGGATGCCGTTTCTGTTAACTGTTTTACCACACCGGATTCTTTAAATAAATTGCCAAGCATCAGCATACCAACCAATGGAGCGGTCGTTGGCAGGATCATACAAACAACAGTTGTTACAATGATCGGGAACAGAATTCTCTCAAGCTTGGATACCGGCCGAAGCTGTTCCATCTTGATCTTACGCTCCTTCTCTGTTGTGAGAAGTTTCATAATAGGCGGCTGAATAATCGGAACCAGTGCCATATAGGAATAAGCCGCAACTGCAATGGGTCCCATCAGAGAAGTCATTCCCAGTTTACTTGCCAGGAAAATAGACGTAGGGCCGTCTGCGCCTCCGATAATGGAGATCGCTGCTGCTGCTTTATCGCTGAATCCCAAAAAAATCGCCAGAAAATATGCGGTATAAATACCAAACTGGGCTGCTGCCCCTAACAGAAAGCTCTTAGGGTTTGCAATCAGAGGACCAAAGTCTGTCATGGCACCTACGCCCATGAAGATAAGCGGAGGAAGAATCCCCCATTCATCCAGTTTAAAGAAATATTGCAGCAGTCCGCCGCCGGCACCATCCGCTCCAACCTCTTTCATAATATCCGGATAGATATTTACAAGCAGCATACCAAAAGAAATCGGCACCAGAAGCAGGGGTTCAAATCCTTTTTGAATCGCCAGATATAAAAACAGAAAAGCGACCAGGATCATAAGCATGTTACCTGCAGTCAGGTTGAAGAATGCGGTCTGCTGAAGAAGATTGGTGAATGTATTACTAATATAATCCATGTTAATCCCTCCATAAGGAATCCGCGCTATTTATTGTTATAGCGGATCTTTCCGTACTAGTTTAATGTAGCCAAAGTTGCGCCTGCTTCTACGGAATCACCCACAGCTGCCTGAACGCTGGCAATTGTTCCATCGGAAGGTGCTACGATTTCGTTCTCCATCTTCATGGCTTCCAGAACAAGAAGGACTTCGCCTTTTTTTACAGACTGTCCTGCACTTACCTTAACACCAAGAATCTTACCTGGCATAGGTGCAGTTACTTTTACGGAACCTTCCGGTCCTTTTGCGGTCTCTTTCTTAGGTGCTGCAGCGGGAGCTGCTGTTTTAACCGGAGCGGATACCGCTGCCGGAGCAGATGCTGCTGCTGTACCAGTTGTTTCTTCTACGGTTACATCGTAAACATTACCATTCACTGTAATTTTATAATTTTTCATGATGACAATCCTCCTGATTTTATGCTTTTTTCCAATTACCGGCTGCTGCACGTTTAATGGAACGAACAACAAGACCGCTTGGTGATACTCCTTCAGATGCTGCAATCGCTGCTGTTATTACAGCTACCAGTTCCAGATCATCCTTCAGCTCATCTTCCTCTGCAAGGGGTGTGGCAAATACCGGTTCAGCTTCAGCAGCCGCCTTTGTTTCCGAACCCTTTCCTTTATTAAGCATTTTCTCTTCAAATATACTGATATAACGGAACCCGCCAATCAGCAGACTGATAAAGATCAATACTACAAATACCGTTCCCATTCCCATCAGTGTATTAAAACCGGCCTTTTCCATCTTTTCAGCTGTATTATACTGTGGAATAAATGCCACACTGATTATTTTGGAAAGCTTATGGTCAAAGGTTACGGTGAAATCCATATTTCTCTTTTCAAATACGGTATTGACCGTAGCAGTATATCCATCCTTGCTCTCTTCCAATTTCACAGAATCAGAAGCTGAAACAAAACCGCCTAAATCACCCTTTACATTATTCCAGGAATCGATTCCCTCTGCCAGCGCAGCCACCTCTTCCTTTTTTGCCAGGCTCTTTCGCATCTGCTCGGTATCTTTGTCCTCAAGACCGGTGTACAGCTCCAGATACGAGGCGACGGGAATCTGCTCAAGCTGCGCTTTCATATCAGCATCGATGCCTTCGGACTTGGTACTGGCAGCACCGCATGCAGATAATGAAAAGAGGCAGACTGCCATAGTAAGACCCACTACTGCTCGTTTCAAATTTAATTTCATATACCTGTCACCTCATTCTATATCGTGCCATGTTTTTTCGCCGGACGATCCTCTCTCTTTGTGAATAACATCTCAAATGCAGCAATCACTCTGGCTCTTGTCTCACTGGCATCGATGATATCATCAACATATCCTCTTTTTGCTGCTGAAAGTGCACTGGACTGAAGGGCACGGTAACTTTCCGCCTTCTCCTCCATCACTGCCTTTCCGTCTTCTCCCTTTGCGATCTCATCCGCATACATGATCTTTGCAGCCTCAACCGGATCCATCATTCCTATTGCTGATTCGGGCCATGCATATACAATATCTGCACCAATGGATTTGCTGTTCATGGTAAGATAAGCGCTTCCCAGTGCCTGTCCAATCACAACGGTTACTTTCGGTACGGTTGCGTTGGCAAATGCATAGGTGAGCTTTGCTGCTGCCTTTGCAATGGTTTTTTCAGATCCTGTTGTGTTCTCATACCCGGTTACGTTCACCAGAGTGAGAAGGGGGATGTCAAATGCATCACAGAAACCAACGAATTCTGCAGCCTTCTCACAGCCTTGTCCCGTTAATTTCGCTTCATAGGACATGGTCTTTAATCCATTGTCGTCATAGGATTCTGTTCGATTGGCAACGCAGCCCACAGTGATACCGTTTAAACGGATAAAGCCGGTAACCATAGAGGAGCCATATTCTTTCCTGGTCTCCATAAAGAAATGATTATCAGAAATCTGTGTGAGCGCAATTTTCGTATCTCCAACATAGTTTGCCAAATCGGAACATACGCGGTTTAAATCATCCGTGCACTCATCGTAAGACATGTCATCCTCGCTATTGGCAGGTAAAATCGTAACAAGAGTTCTGATATTATCAAAAATCTCTTCTTCCTCTCCGATAAAATCTACCAGTCCTGCTTCCCTGCTCTGAAAACCAGCGGAAGCGGTATTTAGTTTTTCCATATAATTGTTCTGTATGGCGTTGGGTGAATTGACAAACAGCTTTGCAGACTTTCCTTCCATAAAAGTGAAATCTGCCATAGCTGCCGAGACAGCCATGCCGCCGCCGCAGGTGCCGAAGACCGCCACGATCTGGGGTACCACTCCTGATGCTAAAGTCTGGCTCATATAAATTTCACCAAAGCCATTCAGGGCATCTGTTGCCTCCTGAAGTCTTAATCCGGCACAGTCAATCAGACCGATCACCGGTGCTCCCATCTTCATAGCCATGGTGTAAAGTCGTGTGATTTTTTTAGCATGCATCTCTCCTACAGCCCCACCAAAAACAGAAGAGTCCTGGCTGTACACATACACAAGGCAGCCCCCGATGGTACCGTAGCCGGTAATAACACCGTCAGAAGGAGTTTCCCTTGCTGTCATGTTAAAGTCAGTGCTTCTTGCTGTTATATAACCGCCGACTTCAACAAAACTGTTTTCATCAAGCAAAGCGTGAATTCGGTTACTTGCTGATGTTTGTGTTGAATTACTCATTTTGCAATCCTCCATTTTGTAATATTTGCATAGCCTCGTTATAAAAATAACGACAAGACTATATAATAACACCAATTTCTGCCAATTATAATTGTATAATTAATTACGATATATTTCAAGCTCTTTTTAGTAAAAAAAGAGCAAAAAACTATGGATTTCTTACAATCCATTGTCTCTTGCTCCTAATTTCCGTTGGCATTTTATCGATTGGTGTAGATTTTTCCGGCATTTTGTATATTTTTGTCGAACTTATTTGTATGTTGTATACAAAGTCATTCTTTAATCTCCGTGATCCCGATGCTGCCCTCCGGCGATTCCTGGAATATAATCCTGGATGCTCCCTCTCCCAGCACGATACCTTCTTCGGTTTTCTTAAGTGTGGCTGTATCCACCTTGGCCACAGAAACCATTAAATCATCCCCAAACACCATATCCGGATTTTGCTTTAAGAGATCCTCCTGCTTTTTTAAGATTATTGTTTCCTGATCACTGTTAATAAATACACATGGATAGGTAATAAGTTCTGCCAGAGCCTCTAAATTCCGGTCTGAAACTGCTTCCTGTATTTTTTCCGCAAAGGCTTCCGCCTGCTTTCCCGGTCCCTTATAGGTCTCATCAGCCGATTCTCCCTGATCGTCCATAAGTGTGCCCGGCTCCTCTTCCTGTAAAGCAGCCGTTCCTTCTGTGCCGCTTTCCGTCATGGATTTTTCCATAATGCTGGCCGCAGTCTCCGATTCAGTCATCTGCGCAGCTTTGGAACCGGCGGTTAAATCTCCCTTTTTTCCGCAGCCGGCTGCAAAAAATACAGCCAGTGCAATGACAAAACAAATGATACCGAATCTATTCCTGAGCATCTTTTTCGTTCCTCCCTGCGTCCATTTACTGCTTCGGGCACAGTATAGCACCGGTAAAGATTGGAAGTCAATAGAGTTTCAAAAACCGTAAACCTTAGTCATTTTTCCGTAAGATATTTGTCCGCATTTTTAATTATTTGTATTCTTTATGAAGGGTAAAACCTCTTCCCCTCACCTCTGTTACCTGGTTGATAATCATAAAGGCATGAGGATCCATTTCCAGAACCAGTTCATTAAGCTTAGAAAGCTGCCTTCCTGAAATCACAGTGAGAACAGCAAAAGAGGATTCCCTTAAATGGCCTCCCTCACTGGCAAGCAGTGTGGTTCCTCTGTCCATCCGCCTCTGTATCTCCTGGCTGATCTGGTCATACTTTTTACTGATGATCTTAACCTGCATCTGATTCCGGCCAGTCATAAGCACTTTATCCAGAACCATGGTGTATAAAAGAACAAGAAGAATTCCATACAGGATCTGCTCCATGTCGGAAAATATCATCTGGGAGAGAAGTATTAGGCAGTCAAAAACCGACATGGTAAGAGAAATTGACAAATTCCACTTTTTATTAATGATGAGAGGAGGTATATCCATGCCTCCGGTGGACGCTCCCGCCCGTATTACCATGCCGATACCCGCACCGATTAAAAGTCCGGAAAAAACGGTTGCAAGCATTCGGTCCTGGGTAATCACCATATTGCCGAACAGATTCTCAAAAATCCCCAGAATAAATGGATAATAGAAGGTACTGATTAAGGTTGTCAGCGCAAACGCCTTTCCAAGCACAAATGCGCCGGCAGCAAACATGATAATATTAAATACCCCTACAAACAGAGCAATTGAAATTCCAAGTTTTGCATGGGCAACTAAAGCAAGACCTGTTGTACCTCCTGTAATCAGCCCATTTGGAAGAATAAACAAAGAAACAGCAAGCGCATATACGGTGTTTCCTGCCAGCACCGTAGCTATTTTTTTCAAATTCATACTTCAGTAACTTCCTTTCGTATACTTATTGCGCTAAAAACTTTGCTCTGAGCGCATCCCTTTTTTCCTGAGTCACAGACAGCCGGTCTGTCAGATAATGGTCTATGGTTCCAAAGGACTGTTCTATGGCAGAAAAAGCGCGGAGAATATAAGACTCCGAAACAGTAAATAATACCCTGACGCAGTCTGCAAGGCTTCTGTCCCCAGTCTCCTTTTCAATCATGGAACAGGTGAGATTTACCTGCTCCATGACGTAATCATTGGTCTTTACAAAATCCTTTATAATGGTATCCCGTTGAACCCCAAGTGCAGTAAGGAGCAGTGCAGTCCCCACTCCCACCCGGTCCTTTCCGGCTGTGCAGTGCCATAGAACCGCCCTGTCATCCGCTTCCAGCAAAAGATCGAAAAATCTGGAATAGGAATATGCGGCGTGATCATTTAAAACAAGATCTTCGTAAAGCCTGTCCACATACGTCTCCGGCTTTCCGCCTAAGGAAGAGGCATGGAGAAGGATTGATTTTATTGCATCCGGTTCCCCTTCCTCTGCCTCCTGTTCTTCGTCTTCAAAGGTAATTCCCACTGTCTTTTCATCCAGAATGGGATTAAATATATTACGGACTCCCGGCATATCGGGATCCGGCTTCTGCTTTCTTTCCGTCGCTGTTCTGAAATCAATGACTGTTCCAAGACCGCACCCATCAGATAATATCCGGATATCATCACCGGTTGCCTCGTATAAGGTTCCGCTCCTGATCAGCCTTTTAGGCAGTATCATCTTTCCGTCCTGAGTTTCCAAACCGCCTAAATCTCTGGTGTTATGCAGCTTCTCAAGCTTTATTCTCCCCATGGAACCGGTATTTTTCTCATTCATCTTTATCATTTCCTCCCATTTTTCCTGCAGTACATTACGTCGTAGGAAATTGTATTTTGTCAAGTATATCATAATTTAACTTCAAGAGGAAGCGAGTATTTCCGGAAATCCCGGCATGGTAAGATAGCGGGAAATAATATTTTTCAGACACCAGACAGCAGTCAGGCGTTTCGTCCCTTCTGTTAAATAAACAGGAAACTCCTTTACTGTTTTCCCATTTAACATGTATGTAACAACACCCACTGCCTGCCCTTTTTTAACAGGGGCCTCTAACTGATTTGGAACACTGGTCTTCACAGTCACCTTCTCGTCATCTGCCAGCAGAAGTTTCATGCTTTTCTCCCTGTCATCTGCCATGGCACAGGCGATTAAAACCGGCTTGTCAAGCCCTCCTGATAAGGGGATTCCTTCATTTATCAGCACTTTTGGCAGATTTACTTCTTCATATACATCCCGGTAATGGAACCGTTCCATTCCATACTGAAACAGCTTTCTGGCATCGGACCATTTCCAGGTTTTATGGGGCGGCCATCCGCAGCCTAACAGGGCAATGGTAAAGATTCTTCCGTCGCTTTTAACTGCTCCCACATAGGAGTAGCCTGCCCCGCCGGTGAATCCTGTTTTTCCGGAAAATGCCCCGCCAAGGGAATTTAAAAGGGCGTTATGGTTTGTGCAGCTAAAGGTCCTTTTTCCATTTACATCAGTAAAGGAATAATTCTGTGTTCCCGTTATTTCCAGGAACTGCATGCTTTTAGGAGATTCCCCGATACAGTAATTCATGATCCTGGCTAAATCGGCCGCAGTGGTAGCATGCTCCTTTATTTCTCCGTCTTTTTCTTCCTTTGCGTCCAGACCGTTGGGGGTAATAAAGTATGTATTGCTGCACCCTAACTCCTTCGCTTTCTGATTCATGAGCTTTGCAAATCCCTCTCTGCTTCCTCCCACATGCTCTGCAATCATCATGGCTGCATCGTTGTGGGACTCAAGCATCAGACTGTAAAGCAGGTCTTTTAAATAGATTGTTTCTCCTTTATAAACTCCTAAATGAACCTTGGGCTGGTTCGCCGCATTCTGGGTGGCAGTAACCGGATCAGACAGTTTGCCGTTTTCAAGAGCAATAATACAGGTCATGATCTTTGTAGTACTGGCCATGGGACGCACCAGTTCCTCGTTTTTTCCGTATAAAATCCGGTTGGTCGAGGCATCCATTAATACTGCTGACTGGGCATAAAGATTCAGTTCATCGGTTGTCTGCAATGGTATTTTATGATCCGCTTCTTCTGAAGTCACTGATGTATGGTTTTTAACGGTCTCTTTTTCTGCCAGCTTACCCGCAAATGTTCCCATAAGAGAAAACAGCGCGAGTCCTGCTGCTGCCAGGAGTATTCCTTTGGCATGCCTCATAAAAGAGCCTCCCCCTTGACTTTATTTTATCCTATTCCGCGTATTTTTTAATTATTCCCCTTTACTTTCCGAACATATTTTCGGTATAATAAAAGAAAAAAGGAGAATCGGATATGTCAACGGAGCCTCTCATTTTCCATATTGATGTAAACTCTGCATTCTTAAGCTGGGAATCCGCAGACCGCTTAAGGCAGAATCCAGAAGACCTTGATTTACGGACGATAGCCTCTGCAGTAGGCGGCGATGCCCAGTCAAGACACGGAATCGTGCTGGCAAAATCCACGCCTGCCAAAGAATATGGAATCACGACCGGAGAACCCATCGCCCAGGCACTTCGCAAATGTCCGGGACTCACTGTGGTTCCTGCCCGCTTTGATATCTATCTGGAATATTCCAGAAGACTGATGGAACTCCTGTCCGACTATACTCCGGATATTGAACAGTTCAGCATTGACGAAGCCTTTCTCGATATGACCTCAACCATCCATTTATTCGGCTCTCCCCTTGATACTGCCAATTTAATACGGGAGAGAGTCTGGCAGGAACTGAAATTTACGGTGAACATCGGCATTGCACCGAATAAACTGCTTGCCAAGATGGCCTCCGATTTTAAAAAACCCAATCTCTGCCATACCCTTTTTGCTCATGAGATCAAAACCAAGATGTGGCCTCTGCCCATTGGAGAGCTGTTCTTTGTGGGCCATTCTGCCAGACAGAAGATGGAGAGCATCGGCATTCATACCATCGGGCAGCTGGCTGCCTGTGATGTAAAGTATTTAAAGCACCTTCTTGGAGAAAAATATGCGGTTTTAATCCACGACTATGCATGTGGAATCGATTCTTCCCCGGTCGCCCACAGGGAGCCTGCGAATAAAGGCTACGGGAACAGCACCACTCTGTCAAAAGATGTGGAAGACATGGAGACTGCACGCTACATCCTTTTATCCTTAAGCGAGACAGTGGGGGCCAGGCTGCGAAGAGATCATGTGATGTGTGACTGCGTCTGTGTGGAGATCAAGGATTGGGACTTTCATACCCAGTCCCATCAGACCACGTTAAACTCTCCTACGGATTCCACCAGTGTCATTTACGAACACGCATGCAGGCTGCTGGAAGAATTCTGGGACAGGACACCCCTGCGTCTGTTAGGAGTCCGCACGACGAAGATATCAGATGAGGGTTATATGCAGATGAACTTATTTGAATCAGAACAGTCCAGAAAGATGAAAGAGATGGAAAAAGCTGTGGATCATATCCGCAGCAAATTTGGTACTGACAGCGTGAAGAGAGCCAGTTTTTTACAAAAGGACCGGATGGTGGATCATGCAGCCGGAAAGGAGAAGCATATGAGAGAATAATGTTCTCCGTTCCGCGCTGCCAATATAATCAGTTAAAACTGCCCGTTTATGGGTTTAAAGCCTTCCCCATATACTTCATTAGAATCAGTTATGATGAGGAATGCATCCTTGTCCGTCTCATGGATCGCCCTGCGGACAGAGACAACCTGGGAGTTATTGCATGCGCACATAACCACATTCTTTTCATTTTTGGAGAAAGAGCCCTGCCCTTTTAAGAAAGTGCTGCCTCTGCCGGTTGCCTCTTCGATTTTACAGGCCACCTCCGCCTCATGGGAGGTGACTACAAATACCAGCTTGCCGGCTCCTAAACCGTACATGATTTTATCGATTACCATCGTTGTAACGATGGAGGAAACCAGACCCAGTATCACTGCATCGATATTTCGAAACACCAGTCCGCCGGCCAGAATTACAACGGCATCCACCACAAGGGAGATCTTGCCGATAGTGAGATGGGGAAATATCTTTCTGATCGCCATAACCAGGAAGTCAGTCCCTCCGGTGGAACAGTTTCTCAAATATACAATGGTTAAACCCATCCCGGAAAAAATACCCGTACATGCAGATGCATAGAGAGGATTTCCCTGATAGGCCGGCAGCATGGGTACAACATAATCCAGAACCAGTGCAAAGATCAGCATACTTTTCATGGAGCGGAGGAGGAAACTTCGTCCAAGAAGTTTATAGCTGACCAGTATAATGGGGATATTTAATACAATGCTGGTAATACCCATAGGCAGTCCGAACAGATAGCGCAAAATAAGCGCAATACCTGACACTCCTACCGGTGCAAACTGTGCATTTACAGCAAAGTTATAAATTCCCACATTAAATAAAATTGCTCCCACAAGATCACACAACAAATCAATGCCAAGCTCTCTTGGGGAATATTTATCACGGTCTCCCTTCATGTGTATACTGCCTCCGTTTCTCTACCAATTGTTTTACAGAAAATAATCATTAATCTCAAATTCTTTTTTTCCGATCTTTATCTGCTTAATCAGGACACTGACCTCTCCATCCTCGTCCGTGCAGATTCCGGTTGCAACGATCTGTGTCTTACCATAGGATTCCGTCAAATTCAATTCTTTATCCAGAATTCCCTTATCTGCCAGCGCTTCCGCCAGATCAAGCAAAACCTCTTCTACTTCTTCCTCAATATGATTTTTCTCAAACTCTGATTCCAGTTCCTCATACGTTTCTTCATTAAACATGTGATATCCCCCTTTCCGCTTTTACAAATTAATTATACTCTCAAGTCCCTTCTTGTCAATCACGTTCCTTCATGATAGAATCGGCTTATGAAAATGACCATGAATTATACAATCACAGAAGCATCAAACGATAAAACCATAGAACGGTATCTCTTAGAACAGGGATACTCCCAAAGCCTCATCCGTCACTTACGCAATACGGAGAATGCAATCACAGCCGGGGGCATGGCAGTATATACCACTCACAGACTGATATCCGGGGAAACGCTTACCATTGCCTTTCCTGATAAGAAAAATTCAGAAAATATTGTGCCCGCCAGGATGCCCATTGATATCCGGTTTGAGGACGAGCATCTTCTGGTTATCAATAAATCTGCCGGCGTTCCCATTCACCCTTCACAGGGTAACTTCGACAATACCCTGGCCAACGGACTGGCCTGGTATTTTAAAGAAAAGCAGGAGCCTTTCACCTTTCGTGCAATCAATCGGCTGGACCGTGATACCACCGGTCTTTTGATCATAGCCAAAAACCCGCTAAGCGCCTGTATTCTGTCTGATATGGTAAAAAAGCATGAGATTCACAGAAGGTATCTTGCTGTTGTTCAGGGTAAGCTTCCTATGGAAGGAATCATCGACGCTCCCATTGCCAGGACCCATGACTCTACCATAGAGCGCTGTGTGGACCCGGTGAACGGAGATCCTGCAAAGACCTTTTTTCAACGCCTTTTTTATGATCCTGTTACCAATCACTCCCTCGCAGGACTTCGCCTGGAAACCGGGCGTACCCACCAGATCCGGGTTCATTTAAAATCCATCGGCCATCCTCTTCCGGGTGATTTTCTTTACAATCCGGATTACTGTCACATAAAGCGGCAGGCGCTCCACTCCTTCCGGCTGGATTTCATCCACCCGGTTACCAGAGTTCCTCTTTTTTTTGAAGCCGCCCTTCCGGCAGATATGCAGTTTATTGGTATTACATCCACCGAAGGCCTTTGGGATAATGATTTTTAAGAATTCCGGCCGCCAGTTTTGCAAATCCGATGGAAAAACCGTCTGTCACTATAAGCACCCATCCTTTCTGGTCCAGCCTGGCTGGCCAGGAAAAGGGAGCGCAAAGAGTCTGCCCTTTTAAATATTTCACCATATCTTCATGATCTGACGGTATCTCTGCCCACTGAAGAACATCCTCCTTTTTTAAGCAAAGAGCCAGTGCATGGGAAGGTTCAAACCGGTTCTTTTTTATGGTTCCCATATGAAGTCCCGGTCGAATCACCTTAAGCCCCTTTAAATCGATCATTTCAGGCGGAAGAAGGTAGAGCTGTTCTCCAAAAAGAATATATTCTTTCCTGTCTGTAAAAGCTTCCGGTTTTACAAGCAATTCCTTTAAAAACCCCTCTGCTTCTTTCCACACCGATTTATCCTTTAAATAGGATGGACAGGACCTCTTTCTCTCAGGGCCTGCTTCCCCGCCTCTTTTTAATACTGCCAGAAAATGTCCCTCACCCTCTGACTTGTGAGGCCAGATGCGATACGTTTTTTTTAGCTCATCTGCCCCTGTATTGCTCCACAGTGCCATTCCGCGGGAAAGCCCCGGACGTTCCCCTCTGTCCACAACAGAAAAATCGGGGTGGGAAAGTAAAAAATCTTCCATCACCTGTTCATTTTCTTCCGGTGAAAAAGTACAGGTGGAATAAACCATGGTTCCCCCGGGTTTTAACATCCCTGCGGCATGAAAGAGAATCTCGCTCTGCCTCCTGGCACAGACAGCCACATGATCCGGGCTCCATTCCAGTCTGGCAGCCTCATCCTTACGGAACATCCCTTCCCCCGAACAGGGTGCATCCACCACAATCCGGTCAAAAAACTCAGGAAATTTAAGGGATAGTGATTGGGAATCCTCGTTGGTAACAACGGCATTGCTAATTCCCATACGCTCTACATTCTGAGCCAGAATTTTTGCCCGGGCAGGATGAATCTCATTGCTTAAGAGGAAACCGTCTCCTTTTAATTTACCTGCAATATGTGTTGTTTTACCACCAGGAGCCGCACATAGATCCAGAACCTTTTCTCCCGGCTTTGGATCTAAAAGTTCAACCACTGCCATGGCACTTGGTTCCTGAATGTAATAAACGCCGGCTTCATGATATGGATGCTTTCCCGGCCGTTCTCCGGCCTTATAATAAAAGCCTTCCGATGCCCAGGGAACCGGTTCAAGCAAAAAAGGCGAATCCTGAACAAATTCCAGGGGCTCAGCCTTTAAGGGATTGATCCTGAGACCCAAAGCACGGTCTTCCTCATAGCTTTTTAGAAAGGCAGGGTATTCATCCCCCAGCAGTCCTTCCATCTTTTCCATAAATTTATCCGGTAACTGAATCATTCTTATTCCTCTTCCTGTCTATTTTTAAAATCCCCGTTATTCTATGTTATTTTTTCAAGTTAGTGGCAAACTATAGGAAAGAAATACCCGGGAGGTGTCTTATGACAATTTTATCCATAACCGCTTATATTATCATCCCTGTTTATACCGTATTGTTTGCCTGGGGAACCAACTGGTTTACCCTTAATTTTTCTGTTCTTGGAAGTCTGACAGACAGAAAAAATCTGTTTCTTCTATGGGGTATTATCGTTGGTACGTATTTTTATTATGTATTAAAACGAATTATCCGCACTCTTCCCAGAAATAAAAAGGAGACAGTATTCACCACTTCTGCCCTCCTTCTTTTAGCTCTGGCCGTTATCACTCCATACCTGCCGGATTCACAGCCTTTTCACGCGGTTCTTCATGTGTTTTTGTCCTTTGCAGCCTCCATTTCGCTTCTGATCAGTCTGTATCTGGTGATATGGAAACTTTACTGCATGAATCAGGCTGCCTATCGTTCTTATTTTATGAGTCTTCTGATCATCACAGCGGTTTGTGTGGCTCTCTTTTTCCTGACCGGTATCGTCAGTTCTGCTCTTGAGATATTCTTTGTCTTATCAGACACCTTTTTGCTGCATAAGCTTTATTTGAAGGTGTTAAACCCTGGTATCATGCGGAAATATCAAAGATTATAAAGAAAAGAAATGCTGCCAGGAAGAAAGCTGCCTGCTGTTATGGCCTGATAACCAGGCGTGCGCCTGCCATTTTTTCTGTTATCTCATACATGTTCGTCACAGTACCAACGCTGAGTTTTTCTGACAGTCCATAAAAATTCAGACAGGTTCCGCAGGTTAAAATCTCAACACCCTGCGCTTCCAGTGTCTTTAAATCTTCTAAAGATGCAGAACCCTCGGTTGACAGCCTGGCTCCTCCATTGTAAAGCAGGATGGTTTCAGGCAGTTCCTCCAACTGGGTCAGGGCATACACAAAGCCTTTCATCAGAATGAGGCCAAGCTCTTCACTGCCGGTTCCCATCTGATCAGAGGAAAGCACAGCAACCAGACCTTTCTTTCGGCTGTCAGGCACACATTCTTCTAAAGCACTCTGCTGTAACGGAGCTGTTCCTTTTTCCATGTAAAACAGTACCTGATATTCCTTATCTGACAGCTTTTGGGAAGAAGGATTCATCCCTGAATAATTCCCCAGTTTCATCACGTTCTGAACTGCAATCTCATTGTCAACGAGAATGGTTAAAGTACCTTCTGTCATATCCTTCATGGCTTCCTTTGCCTTTATTACCGGCTGAGGACACGCCAGTCCTCTGGCATCAACTGTCTTATCCATGCTTCCATCTCTCCTATCCTTTTATACAATAAAATCAAAAGCCGGGACCGGCTCCATATCCCGGACCTTTCCCGACTTTTCATTCTTAATTCTCTTATTTCTCTTCTTCCTCGTCTTCGCCTACCAGTTCATCATATTCTGCTTCATCTAACAGCTGATCAAAGGCATCTGCTACGATCTCATATTCATCGTCATCTTCGATATTCGCAAGATCCGGCTGTCCGTCTTCTTTCTCAGAATAACGATACAGATAAACTTCTCCTTCTTCTGCCTCAGGGCCTTCCATAGGAAGCAGAGCGATGTAGTCTCTCTCAGCTGCTGTGAAAATTGTAAGTACAACGCACTCCAGTTCTGATCCATCATCCAGGGTCAGTGTCACTGTCATCTCCTCCTGGGGTTCCATATCATCGCGCTCTAAATTAGGATCCTGTGCCATCCTGATACCTCTCTTTTTCCATCTTAATATTATGGTGTATCATTACACCTTTCTTCACTCTATCAGACAATCCGGCAAAAATCAAGGGATTTTGACCTTATTCTTCACGTTAATATTCAATTCCCCGTCTGGCATTTACGCCCTTGTCATAGGGATGCTTTATCTTTTTTATTTCTGATACATAATCAGCCTGATCTATCAACCTGGAGGAGGGATTTCTTCCTGTGAGCACCACTTCCAGCTTCTTCGGTCTGTCAGAGAGAAAGCGGAGTACTTTATCCTCATCCACCAGTCCATAATTGCACACAGCCATAATTTCATCTAAAACCAGCAGATCAAAGGATTCTTCTGCCGCTTTTTTAAGTACTGCATCAAGAAGTTCTGAATAATAGATTCCGGCTTCCTTCTTTTGTTCCTCTGTCATATTGGTAAAAAATCCAAAGCTCCGTTCACAGGGCATGACTGTGATGCCGGAAAGGGAGTGAAGCGCCAGCACCTCTCCGGAATGATCCGTCTTTAGGAAACGGGCAATCAGCACCCTTTTATTACATCCGCTGGCACGGACTGCCAGGCCGATGGCCGCGGTCGTTTTTCCTTTTCCATCTCCGCAGTAAATGTGAACACAAGATTCCATACGTTCCATTCCCTCCTTAATTTTTACCCAGATACTCCCTTACAAAGCGGGATACCTCCTGCTTCTTTCCGTATCGTTCCGTAACATAATTTACATGAAGCCGTTCCTTTGCCCTTGTCATCGCCACATAAAACATCCTTCGTTCCTCTTCCAAATCAGCGGAAAGTACCGCCTTATGATGAGGCGTTACCCCTTCGTTGGCATCTAAAATATAGACAATTTTGTATTCCAGTCCCTTGGAGCTGTGCATCGTCATCAGTGCCACGCCTTCCGACTTTGTCTGACCTGACTTTGCCCGGTTATTCAGTTCTTCCCCATACTCTTTCATATGGACAAACCACTGGTCAAACGTCTGAAAGCCAGCCGCACTCTCCTGGAGCTGGTCCGCCACTTCCAGAAGTTCTTCCGGTTTCATTCTCCGGTACTGGGCATACTCTTTTAAATAATCATCGTATCCCACCGCTTTCCTGATATAATTGACAGCTGCCACGGGTGCCATGTTTTTAATCATCCGTAAATCATATTCCAGCTGCTCAATCCGCTCAACCATAAAGCTACGATCCTGATAGAAAGATTTTACAGACTCCCAGTTTACCGGATTGCCCTCCAGCGAATCCCTGCTTATGTAGCGGTTTGGACGGTTAATGATCTGGAGAACATTAGCTCTCTGGCGGTCTCCCAGGGCTGTTTTTATGTAGGAAACCAGATTCCCGGCAATCCAGTGATCATATAAATTAGGTACGGAATCTCTGGTGCTAAACGGAACATTATATTCCATAAACTTCTCAATCAAAAGTCTGGGGCCTAAATTAGTCCGGTATATAACAGCGATATCACTGAGACCATACCCTGCTTTTCCATAATCAAGAATCTCCCTGACAATTTCCATGGTTTCTTCCTGAGGATCCTTCCACATTCTGGTAACTACAGGTTTCCCCGGTCCTTTTTCCGTTACTATTTTTTTAGAAAAACGCATCTCGTTATGTGCGATCAGCTTTCCCGCCGTTTCCACAATGTCTCTGGTGCTTCTGTAATTAATATTTAACAGCACCTTCTTTGCATTTTTATAATCCTTTTCAAATCCCAGCATAATTTCCGGCTTTGCTCCCCGAAAGCGGTAGATGGACTGGTCATCATCTCCCACAATGAAAAGATTATCCTCAGGCTTTGCAAGCATGCGGACAATTTCATACTGCACCCGGTTAATATCCTGGAATTCATCAACCAGGATATACTGGTATTTCTTCTGCCATGCTGAAAGGATATCCTTTCTCTGGGTGAAAAGCTCATGGCACATCACCAGCATATCATCAAAATCAATTAAGCAGGCTTTTCTCAGCCTGTCTTCATACCCCTGATACAGCTGCTTAAATATTTCCTCAGAACAGTTTTTGGAATAATAATGATCCAACGGAATCATATCCCCTTTCACTGAACTGATTTCTGACAAAACAGAGGTCACAAACTCCACTTCATCCTCCACTTCCACACCGCGGCGGTCCATCTCTTCCTTAATAAATCTGGTTTTCTGGTCTTCTCTTATAATATTCCTGGCATCATAGCGGTAGGCAAATTTAAGGATACGGAAAAATATGGCATGAAACGTTCCAAAACTGACGAAAGGGGCAGGTTCTCCCATCAATGCATCAAAACGCTCCTTCATTTCCGTAGCTGCAGCCTTTGTAAATGTGATGACCAGAATACGGGAGGGATCCACTTTATATTCTTCAATCAGGTGGCAGACTCTGTGTGTGATGGTAAAGGTCTTTCCTGATCCCGGTCCAGCTAACACTAACATGGGTCCATCCCGGTGAAGAACCGCTTCCTTCTGGGCGCCTTCATAGGTCACTTGTTGTTTCATGTAATCCTCCGTGTGAAATAAAAAAGCAGGAGTCCGGTCATATACCATTCCCCTGCTTTCCACTTCTTATCTATAAAGTCTCTTTGCTTAAAAGTTCGATCCCTTTTCTGATTCGATTTAAGGATTCTTCTTTTCCAAGGACCTCCATAATTTCCGTTGCACCTGCGGGAGTCATCTGCTTGCCTGATACAGCAGTGCGGATGGGCCACATCACATAGCCTGTCTTAAATCCCTTTTCAGAAACAAACGCGGAAAGTGCTGCATAGAGCGCATCATTGCTGTAGTCCTCCTGTGCCTCCAGAATAGGAAGAATCTCCTTTAGCAGTGCAAGAGAGGTTTCGCTGTCCGTCTTCATCTTCTTATTGGAGTACATGGAACAATCATATTCCGGGAGTTCCTCAAAGAAATCAATATGATTTTCTATATCAGGGAATACTTCGATCCTGGTTTTAACCATAGCGGCGATCTTTCTAAAATCCAGATCTTTTTTTATCACTGCTTTGATATAAGGCTCTGCCATCTCATAGAACTTATCAAAGTCCATGGCTTTCATATATTCGCTGTTCATCCACTTTAATTTAGTCATATCAAACACAGCCGGAGATTTGCTGATGTTGCGGAAATCGAATTCTTTAATTAATTCTTCCAGAGAGAAAATCTCCTGGTTTCCCACCGGCGACCAGCCAAGTAAAGCAACATAATTAACCACAGCCTCAGAGATAAATCCCTGTTCAATTAAATCTTCATAAGAAGCATGTCCGCTTCTCTTGCTTAATTTCTTGTGCTCCTCGTTGGTGATTAACGGACAGTGCACGTAAACAGGAACCTCCCAGCCAAATGCATCATAAAGGCGATTGTATTTGGGAGAAGAGGATAAATACTCGTTTCCTCTTACCACATGGGTGATTCCCATAAGGTGGTCATCCACTACATTGGCGAAATTATATGTCGGATATCCGTCTGATTTAATCAGAACCATATCATCAAGCTCAGAGTTATCAACGGTGATATCTCCGTAGATCTCATCGTGAAATGTGGTGGTTCCGTCAACCGGATTATTCTGTCGGATTACATACGGCATTCCTGCTGCCAGATTCGCCTGTACTTCTTCCTTTGAAAGGTGAAGACAATGCTTGTCATAAATCATGATCTCCTGACCGTCTACCGTTTTCTTTAAAGTATCCAGGCGCTCCTGGGTGCAGAAGCAGTAATACGCTTCGCCTTTTTCCACCAGCATTCTGGCATAATCAAGATACATTCCAAGAGCATGGCGTTCACTCTGGACGTAAGGACCAACTCCGCCATCCTTATCCGGTCCTTCATCATGAACAAGTCCGGTCTCTTCCAATGTTCTATAAATAATCTCCACAGCACCTTCTACAAAACGTTCCTGGTCGGTGTCCTCGATACGGAGAAGGAAATCTCCTCCTTCATGTTTTGCAATCAGGTACGCATACATAGCAGTTCTTAGATTCCCTACGTGCATACGGCCTGTGGGGCTTGGGGCATATCTGGTTCTAATTCGATTCATTATAAACACACTCCTATATCTTCATTCTCGTGATGTTTCAGACAAATTTCATTATATAACGAACAACTGGAAAAAACAATGACTTCACCCTATTTTTATTCCATTCCAGGTCCGACAGCCTCAACCTGGGAGTCATCATCTCCAGGTCCTTCCCCGACTGCTCCGCCGGATTGCGGGTCTTCATCCCCTGGGAAAACAGAGGTTGTGGTCTCTCTCGGCTTTCCCATACCAGGTCCGATTTCCTGAGGTTTCTCAGAATCGTCCTGTTTGGGAAGTGACTGAACATGGCTGACTGCTTCATCAAGAGCCTGTTTTAAGCTGTCATAAGTCTCTGTTCCGTTTAACTGTTCCAAAAACGTTCTGGCAGAGGCAATCTTATCATCTGTGGAGCTGTCACGGTAATCCATACTGTTAAACTCTGCAATAAGCGCCTGTAAAGAGGCTGCTGCCTGTTCCAGTGTCTGCCTGGCTGCATCCGCTGCCGCCTGATTCATCTGATCCTGGGACTCCTTAAGCTTACGGGCTTCTTCCTCTTTCCATTTTCTTGAATCAGCCTTAGCTGCCGCTTCTGCCACAGATGAGAATAAATCCTTGTTTCCTGTTTCCTGATCTGTTTTTTCTCCTCTGGAATCCACATTATAAAGTGATACGGTAGAAGGCATATCCCAGTCCAGAGGCGGCAGATCCTTATTGATTTCAGTCATAAAATCATGCCACATTTTACCGGAATACGTCTTTCCGTAAACTCCCGGCATCGCTCTTGGACTATCATAGCCCACCCAGATCGCGGTAGTATAATATCTGGTATATCCGCAGAACCAGGTATCTTTACTGCTGTTTGTGGTTCCTGTCTTTCCTGCTGCCGGGACGTTAAGCCCCAGACCGGAACCTGTTCCGTAAGGCTTATCCAGCGTTCCCTTTAACACATCGGTGACCATATATGCAATGTCTTCCGTAAAGATTCTTTCATCCGCCTGGCTTCCTTCATAGATCTCTCCGTCATACTGGCTTTTCATGCTTGTTATGCAGGATTTATTGCTGTATTTCCCCTGATTTGCGAGAACGGAATAGCCTTTCGCCATATCCACAACTCTGGCTCCCTCCGTAAAACCTCCGATACTCATACTGCTGTTTCCATTGTCCATATAGCTTAAGCCGACAAAATGCATTTTCCCCAAATAACTCATGCCCTTATCCACGCCGATATCAGTAAGAACCTGCCACGCCACAGTATTTAAACTCCGGTTTAAAGCCTCTCTTACGGAAACGATTCCATAATATTTGCCTCCGCTGTTTTTCGGTCCATCTTCAAACAAATGGTCATTCACCAGTCTGGAGGGATAATAAAAACCGGTTTCAAATGCGGGGGCATAGTCAATCAGCGGTTTAATGGTGGAGCCTGGCTGCCGTCTGCTTAAAAATCCCCGGTTATATTCGTCATCCGTTCCCCGGCCGCCTACAATGGCCACCACATATCCGGTCCGGTTGTCAACACAGACAGCTGCGCCCTGCAGAGCAAATTTTCCATTCTCCTGCTTTTCTGTAAATCCCTTTAAATGGGTATCAATATTGTCCTGAAGCACCGCCTGCAGTCTGGAATCCAGGCTGGTATGAATTTCAAATCCTCCCTTGCGGATCATATCGCTCTTAGCCTGATACTGCTCCTGATATTCTTCCTTATAGGAATCATAGGATGCCTTATTGGGAAATACGTACTGAAATACAAAGCCGTCATTCTTCATCAGCTCCAGCACAGCTGAGTGAATGGCATAGCTGGTCTGATAATTTTCCTTTGTTCCGCCTTCATAAACTTTGGCAACCGTAAGGGGTTGTGCCTTTGCATTTTCCTGTTCTTCTTTTGTTATGAATTTGCAAAGGGCCATATTATCAATTACCTGATCCCTCTTCCATTTGGAGGTGTCGGGGTGAGCCACCGGATCATATCTTGAGGGATTATTACTGATTCCGGCAAGGGTTGCCGCTTCCCAGACAGTTAAATCCTTTGCTTCCTTGTCAAAGTAATAACGGCTCGCCTCGGAAACACCGTAACACCGGTTGGCATAGTAATTGGTATTGCAGTAAAATTCCATAATATCCTGCTTGGAGTACTTGTCCTCCATCCGGGGAGCTGCAAAAAATTCCGTTATCTTTCTCTGAATGGTCCGCTCCTGGGTTAAATAGGTATTTTTAATCACCTGCTGGGTAATGGTGCTGCCCCCCTGCGTCGCCACCCCTTTGTTTTTAATGAAAACCAGACCGGCTCTTAAAAGCCCTTTGTAATCAATTCCATGATGCTTATAGAATCTTCTGTCTTCCTGAGCTATGTAAGCATTCTGAAGATTTTCGCTGATTTCCTTAACCGGCACATACTCGTAGTGACCGGAATTAATGGTTCCGATTAAATTCCCTTCTGAATCATAAACTCTTGTATCCATTGGCTGTGAGAAGTCTGTTTTGGAAGTCTGGCTTATAATTGAGTCAGCCTTTTCCTTGCATGCCATGATCTCATCCTGATATTTTAAAAATACGACGCCTCCAGCCAGGCACCCTATCACCATTGCCAGTAGAAATACGAAGAGAATGATCTTTATGGGACGAAAAAATATATTCCATGCACTTTTTTTCTTCCTGCTTTTCTTCCCCATAATAACCTGCCTCCATCTTTACTTTTTATGATATGACAAAAACGGGAAGTCTCCTGATTAAGACTTCCCGTTTGTTACAAGCTGATGACGGGACTCGGACCCGTGACCTCCTCACTACCAATGAGGTGCGCTACCACCTGTGCCACATCAGCATTTCTTTGGTTCGTCGCTCGAACCTCGTATATCATAGCATGGGAAAATCTATTTGTCAACGTCTTTTAGAAGTTTTTTATAATATACATAAAACTACAAAAATTCTACAAATACTTCACTAATATATCTGTTATTCACCCTGGAAAACGATCAGGAAAGAACAGGCACCGCCCATCCTTTCCTGCCTTCTTTTTTATAAAATACCCTGAAAGCTCTCTCTTAAAGTATCGCAGGATTTGCCAAACTGCTTCATCTCTTCCTCTGTAAGAGACAGGGATAAAACCCGCTGAATGCCATTCTTGTTTATGATACAGGGAACGCCTGCATATACATCATTCTGACCGTACTCCCCTCTTAACATGGTTGATACGGTAAAGACACTGTTCTCATCTCCAAGTATAGCTTTCGTGATTCTGGTCAGAGCCATTCCGATTCCATAATAGGTTGCCTGCTTTGCGTCTATAATCCGGTAAGCTGCTCCCCGTACCTCCTCTTCAATCCGCTTTAACTCTTCCCTGCATACCATATCATCTTCCCCGCCGCTTCCGCAAAGAGATAAAATAGGTTTGGTAGCAATCATGGCCTGACTCCAGGGCACGAATTCGCTGTCCCCATGTTCTCCCATGACGTAGGCATGGACATTTCTCGGATCCACCCGAAGGGATTCTCCCAGCAGATACCGAAGTCGTGCCGTATCTAAGGCTGTACCGCTTCCAAGAACCCGCTTTGGATTGAAACCGGAAAGAGAATAGGTAATCCTGGCCATAATATCCACCGGGTTGGTTGCAACCAGAAAAATTCCGTTAAATCCGGACTCTGTTACAGGCTGTACAATGGACTCAAAGACGGAAGCATTGCGTTTTAACAGATCAAGTCTCGTTTCTCCCTGTTTCTGCGCCACGCCTGCACAGATCACCACAATATCCGCATCGGAACAGTCCTTGTATTCTCCTGCATAAATCTTCATATGATACCCGGAAAAAGCCAGTCCGTGGTTTAAATCCATGGCTTCTCCCTCTGCTCTTTTGCGGTTAATATCAATCAAAACAAGCTCATCACAAATCCCCTGATTCAGCATGGAATAAGCATAGCTCATTCCCACCATTCCTGTACCTACAAGCGCAACTTTTCTTTTATCTGTTCTCATATTTTATGCCACTCTCCTGTTCTTATTATAGATAGTGTTACTGCATGAAATGGAAACTATGCGTTTGAAATTCCCCGTTCGATTTTTTTTGACATCAGTTCACTGTTACTGCTGTAAATGATTGCATTTTCTTTTGTGATCTTACCTTCTTTATAAAGATTCAGCAGACTAAAATCCATGGAACGCATTCCTTCTGCCTGACCGGTAGCAATGACCGAATCAATCTGGTGGGTTTTGGATTCCCGGATCATGTTACGGATTGCATTGTTAAAAAACATAATTTCAAATGCCGGATATACGCCTCCGTCTACAGTGGGAATCAGCTGCTGGGAAATCACAGCCTGCATCACCATGGACAGCTGCATCCGGATCTGCTGTTGCTGATTGGGAGGAAAGCTGTCAATAATCCGGTCAATGGTATTGGCTGCTCCTACTGTATGAAGCGTTGATATCACCAGATGACCGGTCTCTGCGGCAGTCATGGCAATGCGGATTGTCTCATAATCCCTCATCTCCCCCACCAGAATTACATCCGGTGCCTGGCGAAGGGCAGATCTTAGTCCGGTGACGTAACTGTCCGTATCTGTCGTCACCTCCCGCTGGGTTACCACGCTCTGTTTATGGCGGTGTAAATATTCCAGGGGATCTTCAAGGGTTATAACATGGGCATTTCTTGTATTATTAATCTTATCAATAATGCAGGCAAGAGTGGTTGTCTTACCGCTTCCTGCAGGTCCTGTTACCAGCACAAACCCTTTCGTCAGCCTGGCTGCATCCATCACCGGCTCCGGAATATGAAGCTCTTTATAATCAGGAAGATCAAAGTTCACCACACGGATCACCGCAGCCAGGGAACCTCTCTGGCGGAATACGCTGGAGCGGAACCGGGAGATTCCGGGAATTGCAAAGGAAAAATCGTCATCTCCATGTTCTCTTACTTTCCCCATGTCTCTTTCTCCAGCCAGCTGGTAAAGCTCTGTAATCAGCAGCTCCATCTGGGCCGGGTACAGCTTTTCCTCACTCTGGTAAACAATCCTGCTTCCAATCTTATATGAAAACGGCATACCGGGTACAAGAAATATATCGGATGCCTTCTGTGCCACAGCAGAACTCAACAAATCTACTACCTTCATCTTCCAATCTCCTGCTCTGTCAATTCCCGCCGTTCCACACCGGCAGGGATTGATCAATTTCATAATCTTCTGTCTGAATCACTTTCCACTGGGATATCAAAGTCTTTCCCGCTTTATCCGGAATTGGACTCAGCTTTATGGAAAGCGACTGGGACCGTTTCATGGGAATCTGAGTGGATATGGTCCCGGATTCAGAGTCATAGTACTCTCCCAGTTCCTTTGACAGAGTATTTTGAAACGCCTGTAAATCCCCTTCTTCCTTCTGTGCATGATCCACTGTCTGCAGAACCATCTGGTAAAAGGCCTCTCCCTCTTTATCGGCTCTGTAATATTCCGTAACAGAATCTGCATTTCTCTGAGCCAGATTCCACTCACTTTTCGCTGTGGAAAGAGAGAGCATTCCGAAAGTAACCAGACAGAGAATCATGAATATTAAAATAAGAGTAGGAGTTCCGATATTGGCTCTGTAGCCAATTTCCTGTTTTGCCATATGCTTCCTCCTTCACTCAATCTGCTTCATGCCGGCTTACAGTCAGGGAATATAACGTTTTTCCATCCTTAGATACAGTTACTTCCGCTTCCATTCCGCTTATGGCCCTCAGTTCTCCGTAATAAACTGCGTGGGACTGATCAGAGGTGTTACCTCTTTTGTCAAACATCATGGTATATGTCTGTACGGGAGAATCTTTTTTCTGATTATAGGAACGGCTGGACAGACCTGCTTCTCCTTCTGCCTTCCAGATCTCAGCCGTACTTTGAGCAATCAGCACACTCTGATTTAAATCGGAGGCTCTTTTGCTGAGCAGGTCTGCTTTCACAAATGCCTGAATACAGACAGCTGCACATAAAAGGAAGAAAAATACAGCCACTATCATCTCCATCATCATCACACCGGATCTGTTTTTTCTATTCATCTGCAGCCCCTCCGCTTCTTAAAGAAATAAAGAGCTGGCCTCCTGTTTCACCGTCTGATTTCAGATGCAGAAGACCATCCTCCAAATCCATGGTGATTTTCCCGCATTCCAGTACCTGATTTCCGTCATGAATGGAAAGTCCGCTGTTCTGGTCAGCAAACAATTCCCATAAGATTCCGTCACGGTAATAAATCTGTGTCACATATACCGTGTCATCTATGGTCTGCTTTAATTTAAGAACCTGTACTCCCCCGTCTTTAGTAAGCGATACGGCACCGGCCTCATCTGCCTGCCTGACCTTATTGGCAATATAGCTGAACGCAATATCTTTCTGATAGGTCAGCTCCGATCTTTTATTGATGTTTTCATAAACTCTGCCGCCGATCAGTATGAGAAATAAGGCGCACAGCACAAACACCAGAAACAAAAGGAGAGGAAACACGATTGTTCCCAACCGGCTTTTCGGTATTTCTTTTCCTGTCATTGGGCACCTCTCTATGGATTTTGTAAATTAACGGTGATATCCGGCATGAAGTTTGATGCGAATCCGCTGTAAAACACATCGTAGCGGTCTCTGTCAATCTTAATCCCGTAATTCTCTTCTAAGTATTCCACGCTGGGCGGATATCTTCCTTCAATTGCATAACACTGGACCGATGCCCTGCGTATGGCATCCCGTAAAATCTCTGCTCCCCGTTCTCCGGATCGCTTTGAAAATGTCAATGCAGAGGAGACAAAAAGTACAACGGCAAGAGAAAACGCCCCCAGGGATAAAAGCTGTCCGGCCAGTTCTTTTCCTGATTCTTTTTGTTTTTTCATAGAAACCTCCTAGCCGATAGCAGACAGGACACCCATTAACGGCAGCATGACTGACAAAAGAATCATGCCGACAGAAACTGCCAGAACTGCTATTACAGTGGGTTCAAACCGGCCAATCATCTGTTCCGTGGCAAGGTCTGCCTCTTCCTCGTAGCTTTTAGATATTTCTGACATTACACTGTCCAAACGGCCGCTTCTTGTTCCCACTTTAATCATCTGGATATAAAAGCCGCTGAAAAGACCGGTATCTTTCATGGCGCTGTAATAATTGTTACCGGCTTCCAGCGAACTGGCACACCGACGTATCTTCTCTTCCACTGCCGGATTCTCAACCAGTTCTCCTGCAAGCTCCATCCCTTTTTCCAGGTCCAGCCCGCTTTTTAACGTCAGCGAAAGAACGGCAGTAAAACGGCGGTTTGCTATGGACTTTGCTATTTTGCTTCTTCGCTTCAGCCAGTTAACCAGTCCTTCTGCCAGAAGGATCTTTTTGCCGTTTCTTCCCATAATCCAGACAAAAAAAGCCGCAATTCCAAGGAGAAGAATGATCACCAGCGAAACGGCGCTAAATATTCCTCCCAGTCTTGTTGCAGCAATTGACACCGGCGGCATCTGGGCCCCCAGCTGTTTATATACCTTTTCAAATACAGGCATTACCCTGGTAAACAGTACAAGGAGAACAATCAAAAGCATCCCGATCATCATAGCCGGATAGGTAATGGCATTTTTCATGTTCTTCATCATAATATGCTCTTTTTCATAATATTCGGCCAGAGACTCCATAATCTGGTCCAGAGTTCCTGTTTCTTCTCCAAGCCTTGTCATTCGGACCATATAAGCCGGATAAACGCCGGTTTCCTTCAGTACCTTCGAAAACGGATTTCCCAGTTCTGCATCCTCCGCCATCTTTAACAGCAGCTTCTTTTCTTCATCCTGCTGTGCATCCTCCGCCATAACAGACAATCCCTCATCAAGAGGGATTGCCGCATGAAGAAGAATGGATATCTGAAGGCAGAATGCAGAAAGTTCCCGGGCAGAATACTGTTTCTTTTCTTCTTTTGCCATCTGTCCTTACTCCCTTTTCATTCCATTCATTAGTAGGTATATTTTGCCTTATAATTCGAACTGTTGGTAATATAATCCTTAATCTTAGGATCACTCTTTCCCGATGAGGCAAAGGTCGGATCCATCAGTTTCCACTGATAGCCATCAAAATAAATGATGTTATCCACCCAGCCCTGTCCTTCTATGTATACACTCACCCATGCATGGTAAAGACTTCCCGTATATCCTACGATCAGCTTGGTTGGAATATTCTGGGATCGGAGCATGGCTGTCATAACAGCTGCATAGTCAAAGCAGATCCCTTTCTTCACAGACAGGACATGATCCACATTTGGTAAGTAACCGGACTGGACTGTGTTGGCAAGCGCAGTATCGTATGTAAAATTCTGTACAACGTAATTATATACATTGCTCACGACTCCCAGGGCATCTGCTGCAGAAGCAGCGACCTCTGCGCCTTTTGCAACCACAGCGCTGCCCGCAGAGAAATTCACATACTGGTTGGGATAAAGAAAGGGTTCATACTCATTTGACAGCGTTACATTTATGCTGTTGTTTGATTTTACCGCATACTGGTTTCCGGAGACCTGTTCCAGCACCCTGATTGTATAGGTTCCGTTTCCTTCCGTCAGCGGGAACACTTCATACGCTGATCTGGAGTTCAGATCATAGGTATAAGTTTCTCCCCCGCTTTTTAATATCTGAACCTTAATTTTAGCTGAATCACCTGAATACTGCACCATTACATATCCATGGCTGGTATTGGAGGCATCGAGAAGAACGTTATTGCTGCTGTAAGTGACTGTTCCTGATGCCTGGGGAACCTTAACACTGCTTCCGGCAGGTTTTGAATAAAGAGGGACTGCCTCATCTTTAATTGTAACAACCGTTTTCCACTCTGTAGGTTCTGCTGTCTGATCAGCAGAAGCAATCCGGTTTGCCGGTGCACAGCCGTTTAAGGAAAGCAACAGGGCCGCACAGACAGCGGCAGCAGCCGTACCTTTTTTTCTCATGCTTATCATCTCCTAAATGGTTATCCCAAACGCTGCCTTACAATCTCATAAGCCAGCACTCCTGCAGCTACCGAGGCATTGAGAGAATCAATGTTTCCCTTCATGGGTATGGAAGCAACCATATCACAGGTTTCTTTTACCAGTCTGCTTACTCCGCTTCCCTCACTGCCGATTACAAGACCGATCGGTCCTTTTAAATTTAGTCGGTACATGCTCTCTCCATCCATATCGGCACATACAAACCACATTCCCTTTTTCTTTAAATCTTCCATAACAGCGGTTAAATTCGTCACCTTGGCAACTGGCGTATAGTTAAGAGCACCTGCAGAAGTCTTCGCCACTGTGGCTGTCAGACCTACTGCTCTGCGCTTCGGTATAATAACACCGTGGGCGCCTGCAAGGTTGGCGGTACGGATAATGGCTCCCAGATTGTGGGGATCTTCAATTCCGTCAAGTAGAAATAAAAACGGCGGTTCTCCCTTTTCCTCTGCTGCCTTTAACAAATCTTCCACTTCTGCGTATTCATAGGCAGCCGCATGGGCGATCACACCCTGATGACGGCCTTCCTCTGACATCTGGTCCAGACGTTCTCTTTCCACAAAGTTAACAATGGTATCTGTCTTTTTGGCTTCCCGCAATATGGATTGGATGGGACCATCGGAAACACCTTTTAGCACATACAGCTTGTCAATGGTCTTTCCGGAACGGAATGCTTCAAGCACCGCATTCCTTCCTTCTATTGTAAATTCTTCTATCATTCCAGTTCTCCTATTCTGTTAAGCCCCCTGCTTACCACCCAAATCAAACGTTCCAGCCTGCCGCTTAAATAGAGATAACCGCATAAAGCCTCAAACCCGGTTGCTGTTCTGTAATCTGCCACTGTGGCGTGTTTGGCTGTTGTGGCAGATTTGGCATTGCGCCCCCGTTTGTATACGGCAATCTCCTCCGGAGTCAGTTCTTCCCCTTCTACCAGACTTCTGATGATGTCCGCCTGAGCCTTTGCATTCACCAGCCTGGCACTTTTCTTATGCATGTTGTTCACCTGCGTGCTTCCGTGGTTCATGACTTTCGTCCGGATAATCAGTTCATACACCGCATCTCCGATATAGGCCAGTGCAAGAGGAGAATAGCTGGTAATATCCACTTTCTTTAACTGAAGGGTATCTGCAAAAAAACCGGCAAAGGCAGACAGTGAAATTATATTCTCTTCCATTTTACACCTTCCCTGGTGTCCTCCAGCACAATGCCCTGATCCAGCAGTTTTCCCCGGATTTCATCAGCCAGTGCAAAGTCTTTGTCTTTTCTCGCCTGCTGTCTTGCCGCAATCATGGCTTCAATCTCTTCAGCAAGAATTACTTCTTCCTTTTCTGTTATAATGCCTAAAATATCGCAAAGTCTTTCAATGGTATCTTTTAATAAGGAAACATATTCCAGAGAGCTCTCCTCATCTGTGGTGGAATTGCTTAATTTCACCAGTTCAAAAACTGTGGAAATGGCATCTGCCGTATTAAAATCGTCATCCATGGATGCTTCATATTTTTCCACCAGAGCATCGACCAGACTCCGGTCTTCTTTCTTAAGCAGACCTTCTGTGCTGGCCACTGCTTCAAGGCTCTTTAATTTTTCAACAGCAGTCAGAATGCGCTCCAGTCCGTTTTTTGAAGACTCCATCAAATCTGCACTGAAATTTAAGGGACTTCTGTAATGAGCGCTGAGCATAAAGAAACGCAGCACCTGAAGATCATATTTTTCACTGATATCACGGACTGTAAAGAAGTTGCCCAGTGATTTAGACATCTTCTTATTGTCAATATTAAGAAATGCGTTATGCATCCAGTATTTTGCAAACTCTTTTCCGTTTGCCGCCTCGCTCTGTGCGATCTCATTCTCATGATGGGGGAAGATTAAATCCTCGCCGCCTGCATGAATATCGATCTGGTCCCCTAAATATTTCTTGGACATAACAGAGCATTCAATATGCCAGCCGGGACGGCCGTCGCACCAGGGGGACTCCCAGTAAGGCTCCCCTTCCTTCTTGGGCTTCCAGAGCACGAAATCAGAAGGATCTTCCTTTTCCTCTTCTCCGGTTACCTTCAGTTCACGGAAACCTGACTGTAAGTCTTCCAGGTTTTTATGAGACAGCTTTCCATACTGTTCAAATGATTTTGTACGGAAATAAACGGTCCCATCCTTTGCTGCATACGCATGACCGGAATTAATTAAATCCTTTATCATGTCCAGCATACCGCAGATTTCTTCCGTAGCAAGCGGATTCTTAGTCGCCGGTTTTACATTCATGGCTTCCATATCCTTTTTGCATTCCTCTATATAACGTTTTGATACCGTATCTGCATCAACGCCCTCTTCTATGGCTTTCTTAATAATCTTGTCGTCCACATCGGTAAAGTTGGATACAAAATTCACATCATAGCCCTTATATTCAAAATATCTCCGCACTGTATCAAACACGATCATCGGGCGTGCATTACCAATGTGTATCAGATTATATACCGTAGGCCCGCAGACATACATCTTCACCTTTCCGGCCTCTAACGGTATGAATTCTTCTTTTTGTCTGGATAACGTATTAAATATTTTCATGCTTTCTCCCTTCCATTCTCCTGTTATTCATGTTTGCAGCAGCCTTTACAGCCCTGACAGTCATTTTGCATGATTCTGTCATCATAACAGTAATCACCCACAGAAGTCAAAAGAGCAACGGCCTGAGAGGCAATTCCTTCTCCTCTTCCGGTAAATCCAAGTCCTTCCTCTGTTGTTGCCTTTACATTCACTTTATCAACAGGCAGACCAAGCGCACCCGCGATATTCTCAGCCATTAAGGGTCTGTATGAAAGAAGCTTTGGCTTTTGAGCTATGACTGTGGAATCAATGTTCTCCACCACATACCCTTTTTCTTCCAGTAAAGCAGCCACATGCTTTAACAGTTCCATGCTGGAGACTCCTTTATACTTTGGATCCGTATCCGGGAAATGTTCCCCGATATCTCCCAGTGCAGCAGCTCCCAGTAAAGCATCTATAATTGCATGGGCAAGCACATCTGCATCTGAATGGCCGAGAAGTCCCTTCTCATAAGGAATGGTCACTCCTCCCAGGATTAAATCCCTGCCTTCTGCAAATTTATGAACATCATATCCCTGTCCAATTCTCATTATTTTTCCTTTCCTATATAAAAAGATCAGATCTTAAACGATCATACGAAGTTTCTTACCGATACACCGGATTTCCACATCATTCTGACAGAAGCAGCTTTCTCCATCGACATGAACCGCCATGGGACGGTCCATATGAATGTGAATCTCTTCACAGGAATAGAAACGGAATCCTTTGTTCACGGATTTTCTTCCCATCAGGGAATTAAGCAGTACACACACAAGCTTTCTCTTCTTCCTGGTATTCATCACGCAGACCGACAGCCTGCCGTCTTCAAAATCTGCATCCGGCGCGAACTTAAATCCTCCGCCTTCATATGGATGAATATGGGTCGAAATAAAATAAGCATGGTTAAACTCAATCTTCTGTACTCCATTCAGTAAAATATATCCCTTACAGGGCTTTGCCGATATCAGCTGTCTGACACCCACAAGTAAATAGGCCAGCTTCCCAATCCGTAGCCTGTGCAGCAGCCCTCTGGTTCTGGAATAAAGCAGATTATGACAGACAGCAGCATCCATACCGATTCCGGCACTGACGACAAAACGCCGGTGGGAGATCTCACTGTCTCCATAGGATAATACTCCGTAGTCCATCAATTTATAGTATTTGGGATGCAGGATCTTATTTAAACATCGGACCGGATTCTTTGGGAGTTTTAAGCTTCTTGCCAGATCATTGCCAGATCCTGCAGGAATATAACCAAGTGTAACACAACTGCACATGGAATATCCGTCCAGAATCTCATTGACTGTCCCATCTCCGCCGACCGCGATGATCACATTGGATTCCTTACATCCTTCTGTTAAATTTTTTGCAAATATCTTTGCGTCCCCTGGCTTTTCAGTTAAATATGCCTGATATTCCACACCGGAATCTTTTATAGTCCGTTCCAGCTTATCCCAGATAACTTTACCCCGTCCGCAACAGGAGTTCGGGTTAACAATAAAATAGTACATGGAATCCCTCCGCTTTTTGCTATTTTTTAGTATAACATAAAACAGCAAAAATGAATATAAAAAAAAAGGAAAAAGGTCATCATGCCTTGTCGAAATAGATCGAATCCTGTATTTTATAACTTTTGTTATTCTAATATTAATTTTTCATTGCGTTTCTTCCACACTTTTTATATAATATTCTTAGATTTGTCAGTCAGGTTTGAGACCTGCTGCAAGTAAATATAATTAACGGGGGTATTTACCATGAGAAAAGTGCAATTATTTCTCGTTGCTGCGTTATTGGCCGCAGTATTCAGCATGACTGCCTATGCAGCTGACTGGAAAAGTAACGACCAGGGATGGTGGTATCAGAATGATGACGGTACCTATCCTGCAAACAAACTGGAAAAAGTTGGAGAAAACTGGTACTATTTTAATGAAGCCGGTTACGCTCAATGCGGCTGGGTACAGCTTGATACCGGCTGGTATGAGTTAAATGACTACGGTATCTGTCAGAATCCCATCGATCCAGCTACCCAGCAGCCTGCTGGTGCTCCTTACGGCGGGTGGATTAAATATGTTGACTGGTTTGGAAGCAAGGAAGAGCTTGGTGCTGTATATCACAACAACTTTTACTGGATCAAGTTCTATGATATAGAAAAACCAGATAATACCAATGCAAATCAAAGCGATTTTAACCAGGTATAAAAGCCCGGTACCATTGGCCAGTGTCACTGATGCTGGCCAGTATTTTTAATCTGTATCAATTCCTGCAAATAAAAAAACACATCAGATCTGACTTGACATCAGACTTCCATGTGTTTTAAAAATAGCGGAAGGGAGATTCGAACTCTCGACACCACGGGTATGAACCGTGTGCTCTGGCCAACTGAGCTATTCCGCCATATTCAATTCTTTGATAAGCGCTTGCTTATCAGTGGGACCTACAGGGCTCGAACCTGTGACCCTCTGCTTGTAAGGCAGATGCTCTCCCAGCTGAGCTAAGATCCCAGTGCCTGTCAGGAGCCATTATTTTCTTTCGTTCCCGACTGCTTCATTAGTATAATATGAATTGTATTAATTGTCAACACTTTTTTGTCAATTTTTTTCTTTTTTTACCAGGTCTTGCAAACCCCTGATTCCTGCGTGGTTTTCTCCAATTATCCCCCTGTGTGGAACAAGTCAAAAAGCTCTTTATAGTAAGTCTGATAGATACTTCCTTTTCTCCAGATAAAAGAAAAATCATGATGCAGTTCAAAATCCTCCAGATGGATCTTTCTTAAAATTCCCTCCTCCAGTTCCTGTTTTACAGCTGTCTCATACAGAAAGGTGATCCCCCTCCCTTTTGCAGTCATCTGCTTTATGGCGCCGATGTTGTTGACCTCTACCCGATTGGTAAAATCCTGAAGAAGCAGATTCTTTCCTTCCAGATACCGTTCCAACACATACCTGGTTCCGGAACCGGACTCTCTGATAAAGAGACGTTGTGTGAGAAGATCTTCCACTCTCTTAACTTGTTTATGAAATACGTAATCCCCGGCACACACAGCGGCAAAGGGTTCCGAATCATAAACCAGAAAATCATATTCCTTTTTTTGGAAAAAACCTTCCACGAGAGCAAATTCGATCTCGCCTTCATTGAGCTTTTGCAAAAGCTCCCTGGTGTCTGCCACAATCATCCGGACAGAAGAATCCGGATATACCTCTAAATATCTCATCAATGCTTCCGGCATCTTATATTCCCCAATGGTCATCGTAGCTCCGAATACCAGATGTCTTCTTCTCTCAGACTGCTGTTTCATGATTTTCTTCAAATGAAGTTCATCATCTCTCATGGTAATGGCTGCTGACAAAAGAGTTCTTCCCCCATCTGTAAGACTGATCTTCTTACCGCTGTATTCAAACAGCCGGACTTGATATTCCTCTTCTAAATATCTGATATGATGAGATACCGCAGGCTGTGTAATATTCAGTTCTCCTGCGGCTTTTGTAAAATTCATATGCCTGCACACTGCAAGAAAGGTATCCATCCGAAAATCCAGCATCTTTCGTACTCCTTTTTAGTATTATCTAAATCATAACATATATTTATCATTAAATAAATATTTATAATTTCATTTTATTGAATTTTTCCTATATAATTGCTTCAGATCAAATATGAGGAGGAATTCACAAATGAAAAAATATGTTCCAGGCCTGATACTGTGCCTGATTCTTGCAATACCCGCCTGGTTTCTTGGAAAACTGGTTCCGGTTGTGGGAGGACCGGTCTTTGCCATACTTCTCGGCATGAGCGCCGCACCGTTTCTTACGGGAAAGGAACAAATCCGCCCAGGCATCGTCTTTACTTCAAAAAAGATTCTGCAGTATGCTGTCATACTTCTGGGATTTGGCATGAATCTGTCCACAGTTTTGCAAAAGGGCAGGCAGTCTCTTCCCATTATTGCAGCCACCATCACCACTTCCCTTGTTATCGCCTATGTGCTGTTTCGCAGGTTAAAGGTTCCTGAGAAAAGTGCAATTTTAATCGGCATCGGATCTTCCATCTGCGGGGGCTCCGCGATTGCAGCCACTGCTCCAGTCATCGATGCAGATGACAATGAGATAGCCCAGGCGATTTCTGTTATATTTCTATTTAACATCGCAGCTGCCCTGTTATTTCCGGCTCTGGGCACCGCACTTGGCCTTTCCAATGAGGGTTTCGGTCTATTTGCAGGAACTGCGATTAACGATACGTCTTCCGTCACTGCAGCAGCTTCTGCCTGGGACGGAATCTATGGAAGCAATACGCTTGAGGCTGCAACAATTGTCAAATTAACCCGTACACTTGCCATTATTCCCATTACATTGTTTCTGGCTGTGTACCGGGCAGGCAAAGAGCAGAAAAATTCCGGGAAAAAATTGGGATTAAATAAAATTTTTCCATTTTTCGTGCTGTATTTCCTTTTAGCCTCCATTATCACCACCGTTTTCGCTCTTCCCCATTCCCTGACCGGCTATATAAAAGAATTAAGCAAATTTTTCATTATTCTCGCCATGGCTGCCATTGGCACCAACACCAATCTGCCCAGGCTCCTGAAGACCGGTAAAAAACCAATTATCCTGGGTTTTTGCTGCTGGGTGGGAATTTCTGTTGTCAGCCTTTTGCTTCAGGTTGTTCTTGGAATCTGGTAAGTACACTTTTCTTACAAAATCGAATAATATAGTAAAGTAATATAATTAGAGGTGAGAAGATGTCAAAACAAAGCACTTCTTCTAAAACAAAAGATAATGCATTGCTGAGCAAAGGATACCCAGTACAGGATGAAGCCATATCAATTCAGGTTGATAAATACTTTGGACGGCTGATGAATTTTATAGAAGAACGCAGCCTGGAAGATATCAAAAATGGGATTAAACAAAATTTACTATTTTGTCAGAAAAAAGATGGCCCGGCTTATAATGCAATTATTAATTATTACAACCGTTACAGCAGCCTGTGGGGAGCTTATGATCCGAATAAGGGAATATATGATCTTGTGGATAACCGTGCTGATGCATTAGTAAATCATAAAAAAGATTTTGAATGGCTGTATGGACAGCTTAGTGATTATAGATCTAAGAAGATTATGTTAAATATCCTTTCCTATTGGCTTAAGACTGATAAAACATTGATTGGAGATATCTGTGATAAGTGTTACAGTCAATATTTTGATTTTGATTTGATACACTGTGATCAAAACGAGGTTTTCGTGGATATCGGTGCTTTTATAGGTGATACTTTGATACAATATACAAATATGTTTGGTAAAAATTGTTATAAGCAGATTTATTGTTATGAAATTATACCCGCAAACGTACAATACATTTATAAAAACATTGAGACATTTCATCTGGAAAATGTGATAGTGCGTGAGAAGGGCGTAAGTGATAAAAGCGGATTCATGTATATAGAAGAAGATGGTATTTCTTCTGTCCGCCAGCTTACGGAGGACGGATCTATTAAGACTCCGACAGTCACCATAGATGATGACATTGAGGGGAAAGTAACGTTTATTAAGATGGACATTGAGGGCGGAGAAGAAAGTGCATTATCAGGGTGCAGGAATAAGATAGCCCAGTATCATCCCAAATTGGCTTTGAGCGCTTATCATAATCATAAAGACCTATGGAAATTAGCACGAATTATTAATGAAATTGACCCGTCCTACCGGTTTTATCTGCGATACTATGGATTTGCTCTGGTTCCCACAGAATTTATATTATATGCATTGTAATGACCAGACAGAATGTTAAAGACTGTGCAGGGAGCTTTTAGCCTACCCTTCACAGTCCTTTTATTTATTTTAAAAATACGGAGTTACTGTTATTCTTATTCTCTCTCACTTCCAGCTGCGGTATGCTGTGAACAAACTTGGAAAATGTGGAGTAGCCGTAATCCTTTACTTTAAAGTCTGCGAATTTGCGATGCATTCCATTACCAAGAGCCGCCAGCTCCATTCCATTCTTTCCGCTTCCTTTTACCAGTTTAACCGCATAATCGTCAAGCTCCTGCTTTTTGGTCCGGTTATCCTTAATCCGTACAGTGACTACATTGCTTGTCTTTCTCAGTTCAAAGCTGTCCATCTCTTCGAGAAACTTGGATAAAGAGCTGTATCCGTAATTTCTCACGTCAAAATCCGAATATTTTTTAACCAGCCGGTTGCCGATTTCTCCCAGACCGGTTGCCTTGTTCTTATCCTCGTTTTCCAGGATTATGGAAGCAATATCCTGTTCAATCACTTCTTTTCCGATGGCTCCGCCTCCGGTACCCTCTTCATCCTGATCCAGCAAAACTTCCAGATTGGTGAATACAGTACAGGCAGCGCGGAAGGATTTGGGAGTTTTTTCCTCCCCCATTCCAATGACTTCCTTACCTGACTCCCTCAAACGGCTTGCAAGACGGGTAAAATCACTGTCACTGGAAACAATACAGAATCCATCTACGTTATCGGTATAAAGTAAATCCATGGCATCGATAATGAGAGCGGAATCGGTTGCATTCTTTCCCACTGTATTGGAAAACTGCTGAATTGGTGTAATAGAATTTTCAAGAAGTTCCATCTTCCATTTACCCATCTGGGCGCTTGTCCAGTCACCGTAAATTCTTTTGTAGGTAATTACTCCATATCGGGTCATCTCATCCAGAATACACGTAATGTACTTTGCGGAAATATTATCCGAATCAATCAATACTGCAAATTTCTTATCACTCAATCCTCTGCTCTCCCGTCATAATTGTTTTACATTTTCTGTCAAATTCATTGACTTTGTTTCTATTATATTTCATTTTTCCAATTATTACAATAACATCACAATGGGTAAACTGGGATAATTTTTGCAACGTATTTTTTTATTTTCGCTCCATAATATAAAAGAGTTAATCAATCAGCAACAGAAGGGAGTGTTACTATGAATTCAGTAGCTGCTAACGGATGTGAAACTGCAACACCCAGCCAGACTGTAGCTTTAGCCATTGCGACCGTTCCCATGCAGCCGTGGGAACAGCCATTTGATCCAAAGACAGCTTTAAAGCATGGGACCATATTTCCCAGCCTAGATCTGCCATTTTACGTAACAGGAGGGGAACAGCCATGATCGATCAGAAGAACCTGCTCAGTCAGATAACTGAAATCAGCTTTACCGTAAATGATTTAAATCTTTATCTGGATACTCATCCTCTTGATGAGAATGCGTTAAATGCATTTAAGGACGCTATGACACAAAGGAAACAGCTGCTTCAAACCTATGCGGATAATTTTGAACCGCTTACCATGAACTGTATCTGCCCTGATACCAACAACAAGACAAAAACCCAGACAAAATATCCCGACCAGAGACATTTCACCTGGTGCGACGGTCCCCTGCCATGGGAAGGAGGTGCTTTCTAATGTGGACATATGAAAAAAGACTGCAATTCCCTGTTAATATTAAAAATACCTGCCCCAAAACAGCTTCTCTGATTATCAGCCAGTTTGGCGGACCAGACGGAGAGCTGGCAGCCTCCATGCGTTATCTTTCCCAAAGATATTCCATGCCATGCAAGGAAGTGGGCGGACTTTTAACCGATATCGGAACGGAAGAGCTGGGGCATTTGGAGATGGTCTGCTCCATTATTTACCAGCTCACCAAAAACCTGACCACGGAACAGGCAAAAACGGCTGGTTTTGATGTTTATTATATCGATCATACTACCGCGCTGTGGCCTACAGCTGCAGCAGGAGTGCCTTTTAATGCCTGCGAATTCCAGTCCAAGGGCGATGCAATCACCGATCTGGTGGAAGATCTGGCAGCGGAGCAGAAAGCAAGAACCACCTACGAAAATTTAATCCGTGTGATTACAGACCCGGATGTAATAGAACCTCTTAAATTTCTGCGGGCGCGGGAAGTGGTTCACTTCCAGAGATTCGGGGAAGCGCTGGAAAAGATAAAGACTACGTTGAATCCGAAAAACTTCTATTATTATAATCCGGAATTTGACAAGCAGTTTGTGAAAAAACAGATGTAAGATTCTGAAATTAAAACACCTTTCGCTTCATTATTATATGCGAAAGGTGTTTTTTCAATTATAATATTTATTAACGCTGTTCTTCATAGCTGTATTTCAACAGCTCATATATTTCATCTGTTACCCGATCATCTTTATAGTACTCATCAAGAAGGCTGATGATTTTAGCTGCATATTCCGACGGAACCGGAAGCTTTCCAACTGCCTCATGAAAATCCTTCTTCATATCACTGACCATCTCTTTTTTTTCCGGAACAGGCAGACCGTAGATTTTATATAGCATTCCCATGGCCGCACACGCCTCATTGGGGGAAGTTAAGGGCGCGTTTTCAAACCTGGTTTTAATTTCTACAGCCTGTTTATTAATATAAAATACCATGATATTGTGATTCCTTATACATTTTTAACTAAAGCAATGTCAATCAGAGTGAGCTCCTTCGCTCTGTTTTCCATGCTGGTTACGAGGGCTGCTGCCGTATCTAAAGACGTAAGCACGGTCACGCCGGTTTCGATTGCATTTCTGCGGATTACAAAACCATCCTTGCTTCTGTCTGCGCCCTGAGGCGGGGTATCGATAACCAGGTCAATCTCATGGCCCAGAATCAGATCCAGGAGGTTGGGGGACTCCTGCTCCAGCTTGCGAACCTGGAATGCTTTGATTCCGTTATCATTTAACACCTTTGCCGTACCAGCCGTAGAGAAGATCTTGTAACCCTGATCTTTAAATCTGCGCGCGATATCGATAATCTCTTCCTTATCAGAATCCTTTACCGTAATAATCATGTTCTTATGCTTGGGAAGCTTGATTCCTGATCCCGCAAAAGCTTTGTAAAGTGCCTCATTAAAGGTCTTTGCAATTCCCAGGCACTCTCCTGTTGACTTCATCTCAGGTCCCAGGCTGATGTCTGCACCCCGGATCTTTTCAAAAGAGAACACCGGCATCTTCACTGCGATGTAATCTGCTTCCGGCTGAAGCCCCGGCTTATATCCAAGCTCTTTAATGGTATGACCGCAGATGACTCTGGTTGCCAGGGGTACAATGGGGATTCCTGTCACCTTGCTGATATATGGCACCGTACGGGAAGACCGGGGATTTACCTCGATGACATAGACCTCTTCTCCGCTGACAATAAACTGAATGTTGATCATTCCCTTTACATGAAGTGCCCTTGCAAGTCTTCTGGTGTATTCCACAAGCTTGTCTTTGATCTCTTCGTTTAAGCTCTGGGCCGGATACACGGAGATACTGTCACCGGAGTGAACGCCCGCGCGCTCAATATGCTCCATGATTCCCGGTATGAGAATGTCTTCTCCGTCACAGACTGCATCTACCTCGATCTCTTTTCCCACGATATATTTATCGACTAAAATGGGGTGTTCCTGGGCGATCTGGTTGATGATTGCGATAAATTCATCTATATCCTGATCAGAAATGGCAATCTGCATTCCCTGGCCACCCAGTACGTAGGAAGGTCTCACAAGAACCGGATAACCAAGCTTTGCCGCTGCTCTCTTTGCTTCTTCTGCTGTAAATACGGTCTGTCCTGCAGGTCTTGGAATCTGGCATTCTTCCAGAATTTTATCAAATAATTCTCTGTCTTCTGCCGCATCCACATCTTCTGCCGCTGTTCCAAGAATTGGAACTCCCATCTTCATAAGTGCCTCTGTCAGCTTGATGGCTGTCTGTCCGCCGAACTGTACCACAGCTCCGTCCGGTTTTTCAATATCAACAATGCTTTCCACATCTTCCGGAGTAAGAGGTTCAAAATACAGCTTATCTGCAATATCAAAATCCGTACTGACTGTTTCCGGATTGTTATTGACGATAATGGTCTCATAGCCTTCTTTGCTGAAGCTCCATGTACTGTGAACAGAACAGAAGTCAAATTCAATTCCCTGGCCAATCCGGATTGGACCGGAGCCTAATACCAGAACCTTTTTTCTTCCAGTGGTCTGCTCCGCTTCATTTTCACTTCCAAAGCAGGAGTAGTAATAAGGTGTCTCTGCCGCAAATTCAGCCGCACAGGTATCTACCATCTTAAAGGCAGCCGTTATCCCGTTATCTTTTCTTGTCTGATGGATTTCTTCTATAGATATACCGGTCAGTCTTGAAATTACCGTATCAGGAAATTCCAGTCTCTTTGCCTCTTTTAGCAGCTCAGTGGTAAGAGGACCTTTCTTTAATGCTTCCTCCATCTCCACCAGAATTGCCAGCTTATCAATAAACCAGACATCAATTTTTGTGATATCATGGATAAGTTCATAGGTAAAGCCTCTTCGCAATGCCTCAGCGATCACCCAGATCCTTCTGTCATCGATCAGATGAAGGGTTTCTGTCAGCTGGTCATCCGTGAGCCCTGTATAGTCATATGACATTAAACTGTCCACATGCTGTTCCAGAGAACGGATTGCTTTCATTAAGCCGCCTTCAAAATTGGTACAGATACTCATTACCTCACCGGTCGCCTTCATCTGGGTACCAAGTGTTCTCTTGGCGCTTAAAAACTTGTCAAACGGAAGGCGCGGCATCTTAACGACACAATAGTCCAGCATAGGCTCGAAGCTTGCATAGGTTTTCTTCGTTACCGCATTTTTAATCTCATCAAGGGTGTATCCCAGAGCGATCTTGGCAGCTACCTTGGCAATTGGATATCCGGTTGCCTTTGAAGCCAGAGCAGAGGAACGGCTGACTCGGGGATTTACCTCGATCACACAGTATTCAAAGCTCTCCGGGTGAAGGGCGTACTGAACGTTGCAGCCGCCTGTAATGCCTAATTCGCTGATGATCTTTAATGCAGATGTACGAAGCATCTGGTATTCCTTGTCTCCCAGTGTCTGGGAGGGAGCTACTACGATGCTGTCACCTGTGTGAACGCCTACCGGATCCAGGTTTTCCATGTTGCAGACAGTAATTACATTGCCTGCACCATCCCGCATTACTTCATATTCAATCTCTTTCCAGCCTGAAATACAGCGTTCCACCAGAACCTGGCCAACACGGGACAAACGGAGTCCGTTTTCAAGAATCTCACGGCACTGGGCCGGATTTTCAGCAATTCCGCCGCCGGAGCCTCCCAGTGTATAAGCCGGGCGTAAAACGATGGGATAACCGATTTCTTCCGCAATTCTTAAACCATCTTCCACATTTTCAACGATATCAGAGGGAGCTACCGGCTCACCGATCTTCTCCATGGTTTCCTTAAACATCTCCCGGTCTTCTGCCTTTTTAATAGTCAGTGCAGTGGTTCCGATGAGGCGGATATTATTCTTTTGGAAAAATCCCTTATCTTCAAGCTCCATGGCAAGGTTTAAGCCTGCCTGGCCTCCAAGTGTAGGCAGAACGCTGTCCGGTCTTTCTTTTAAAATCAGCTGCTCAACAACCTCTACAGTCAGCGGTTCGATATAAACCTTATCAGCAATATCTTTATCCGTCATGATGGTTGCAGGATTGGAGTTTAAAAGCACAACCTCTATTCCTTCTTCTTTTAAAGAACGGCATGCCTGCGTTCCCGCATAATCAAATTCTGCTGCCTGACCGATGATAATCGGACCGGATCCAAGGACTAGTACTTTTTTGATATCCTGATTCTTAGGCATTCTTTCCCACCTCCATCATGTTTATAAAACGGTCAAATAAGTAGCTGGAATCCTGAGGTCCCGGACATGCTTCCGGGTGGTACTGTACGGTAAATATGTTCTTTCCGGTATATTTCATACCTTCATTTGTTCCGTCGTTAACATTCACAAATGCAGGAACTGCCACAGCCGGATCCACAGTATCCTCGTCCACCACATATCCGTGGTTCTGAGAAGAGATGTATACCCTTCCGGTTTCTAAATCCTTAACCGGGTGGTTGCCGCCTCTGTGTCCGTATTTCAGCTTATGGGTATCAGCGCCGGTCGCCAGTGCCATCAGCTGGTGCCCCAGGCAGATTGCAAATATGGGGACTTCTGATTCATACAGCTTACGGATTTCCTTAATAATGTCTGTGCATTCCTTGGGATCTCCAGGGCCGTTTGACAACATAATGCCATCAGGATTGGAAGAAAGAATTACTTCTGCCTTCGTATCTGCCGGATATACAGTAACCTCACAGCCTCTCTCATTTAAGGACCGTGCAATATTCTTTTTAGCACCTAAATCTAACAGCGCCACCCGCTTGCCTTCACCGGGAAGCACATAGGATTCCTTACAGGTCGTTGCCTTCACAACGCCGGTAACGGAATATGTTTTCATACGCGAAATGACTTCGTCAAGATCAAATCCTTCATCGGTTGTGATCATGCCGTTCATTGTACCTTTTTCTCTTAAGATTTTTGTTAGGGCTCTCGTATCGATACCACTGATACCTGGAATGTCGTTACTTTCTAAGAAATGCTGAATGGTATCCTCGCTTCTAAAGTTGCTGGGGATTCTAGATAATTCTCTGACAATGTAGCCATCCGGCCAAGGTTTGCATGACTCCATATCTTCCTGACAAATGCCGTAATTACCAATTAGCGGATATGTCATCACAACTGCCTGTCCCGCATAGGAGGGGTCGGTGAGGACTTCTAAATAACCCGTCATGGAAGTATTGAATACGATCTCACTGATCACTTCCCGTGTTGAACCAATGCTCGTGCCTGTAAAAACAGTGCCGTCTTCCAGTATTAAAAAAGCTTTCATACGCAAAGTCCCAATCCTTTCTTAATAATAGTCCATGTCAATTTGCAGCTGACTGGTATCAACCCAAATTGAATAGATTATACATTATCCTGCGACATATTTCAACTGTTTTTTTATAATTTATTAATCTACTTTTTATGCATTATTTTTCTTTTTTCAGATATTTTAAACACTCATCCTGTATATTTATGCAAAACAATTAATATTATACATTTTCGTATACTTTCTCCCAACTTCGAACAAACTATTCATGAGGTGATAAATCATGATAGATAACAATGAACTTCCCATAGGATTTACCATGGAACTGGCACAGCATTCAGACATTATGGTACGGTTTGCCGGACTCTCCAAAGACGAACAAAACCGCATTATCAACGGTGCAAGAGACATTGAAAGCCGCAATGAAATGAGAAACTACGTAGAGTCCATGTTCCATGAACCCAAAACATCTTTCTTTTAAAAAAGTCCCCGCAAAAACTGATTTATTTGGTTTTATGCGGGGCTTTTGTAATCATTGCCCAAATGAGCTAATATATTATTAATAATCATTCCAATAAGGGGCTATTTATGAATCCATATATGACCACTGCCCAGGAAACAGCTGCTTCCGGCTCTCTTCAGGTAGATGTGGTATCTTCGGAAAATAACTACCCGATCCAGGACGCAGAAATTTCCATCTCCTTTACAGGAGAACCCGACAGCATTTTAGAAACGGTTACTACGGATAGTTCCGGACAGTCCGAAACCGTAAGCTTATCAGCACCGCCCGTAGACTTAAGTTTATCGCCCGGACTGCAGCAACCGTATTCGGAATATACTCTTTTTATCACTGCACAGGGCTTTGAACCCGTGGCCATCTCCGGAACACAGATCCTGGCAGACACGGAGGCGATTCAGCCAGTCCGTATGACTCCTGTCAAAGACGAGACAACTCCAGATGTTCCGATTACCATACCCGACCATACTCTATACGGCGATTATCCTCCAAAAATTGCAGAGGCTGAGGTAAAACCAGTTGCAGAAACCGGCGAAATCGTATTAAGCCGGGTTGTCGTTCCCCAGACGATTATCGTTCATGACGGCGTACCTACCGATCCGACAGCAACGAATTATTATGTCCCTTATGGCGATTATATTAAAAATGTCGCTTCCAGTGAAATTTATGCTACCTGGCCAAGAGAAACAATAATTGCCAATGTTCTGGCAATTATGAGTTTTACCTTAAACCGTGTTTATACGGAATGGTACAGGAATCAGGGTTATGACTTCACCATAACTTCCTCCACCGCCTTTGACCATAAATGGATCTACGGCAGAAATATTTATGAAAGTATATCCCAGATTGTTGATGAAATCTTTAACAGCTACTTATCCCGGCCAGGAATCAAACAGCCAATCTTAACCCAGTACTGCGACGGAAACCGGGTAACCTGTCCAAACTGGATGTCACAATGGGGAAGCAACACGTTAGGACAGCAGGGTTATACAGCCATCGATATTCTCCGTAATTATTATGGAAGCAACATGTACATCAATACTGCAGAGCGGGTTTCCGGTGTTCCCTCCTCATTCCCGGGATCTAATTTATCTATAGGGGCTTCCGGTGACAAGGTCCGCCAGGTCCAGGAACAGCTGGATACCATAGCCGGTGTTTATACCAGAATTCCCCGGATTACGGCAGATGGAATCTATGGAGAAAATACGGCTGAAGCAGTCCGCCAGTTCCAGTCCATCTTCAAGCTGCCGGTCACAGGAGTCATTGATTTTGCAACCTGGTATAAGATCTCCCATATCTATGTGGGCATCACAAGGATTGCCGAATATTCTTAAACTCCATAAAAGAGAGATATTCCGTCAGATGCAGAATCTGTATCCGACGAATATCCCTCTCCTTTTTATTTCAGGAAATCACTTACCCCTCTCCTCCCAGCAGATCTGCAGCAACGTAACCTAAGAGCGCCAGTGCAATTCCTCCCAGAAGTTCATAAATTTCCACTGTTTTCCAAGGCACATCCCATAAAATTACAAAGGGTGAGGAAATCACCAGGCCAATGACCACCCGGTACATCTGGTGTTCATAAAGAGTCAAAAGACGCTCCACCACCCTGGCGAATAAAAGAACACCAGTGAGCATGCCGAAAAAATACGGGAACAATACCATTCCGTTTTTCATAAGACTGTAAAAATCAAGAGCACAGGCTGCTCTGATGCAATCATTGTTCGTCTGTAAAACAGGCTCATAAAAACCCAGCATCATCATAACCATTGAACCGCTTACTCCCGGTACAATCATGGTAGCGGCTGCCAGAAGCCCCACTGCAAAAAGAGTCACACCCCAGTATTTCCCTGACGATAAATATTCCGCTCCTGATGCCATGGCAAAGCTCTCTCCGCTATGGCCGGAAGCGATCACCGTCTCTGCCCAATATGTAATTAAAATTACGATACTGCATGTAATACCGGCAGTTACAATCCCTTTCCATAAGTCATTTTTCTTTCCGGAAAAAGCTTTGCGGGAAAGAGCCGGAAGGCCTCCTCCGATTAATCCAAGAAATGACAGCTTCGTCTGAAGGGGATAGGTATGAAACAGATATTCAAACACCAGCGACAGAAAAATAATGCCTGCAACTGCACCGATTCCGTAAGGAAGGAGAAGCCTTATACTTTTCGCCGGCTCCTTAAAAAGCCGGTTTACTGCATGGATGATCTTATCATAGACACCCATGGTGATGGCCAGTACCCCGCCGCTGATGCCAGGCAGTATATTTGCCACACCAATAATCACACCTTTTAAAAGCTCACCGATATACTTCAAGCAATGCCTCCTGCATTAATCCGTATATCCAATCCTATGCCCCTTTTACCGCTTCTAATACATCTTTTACCTGATTCAGCTTATAATCCGCAAGACTCTGGTCAAATCCATATCTTGTATCAATCACTGCCGCAATCTGAAGCCCTGCCCTGTGTGCAGCTGTTATTCCAATGGTGGAATCCTCCACAGCCAGACATTCTTCGGGCTTTAACCGGAGCTGTCCGGCCGTATACAAATAGATCTCCGGATCGGGTTTGCTCTTTTTAAACTGCTCTCCGCTCACCACTGCCTCAAAATATTCCCGGATTCCATTTTCCTTAAGAACCCGTTCCACCAGCTCCAAATGGGTGGAGGACGCCAGCGCCAGACGGAAACCTGCGTGTTTTAACTGCTTTAATGTATCAGTTACCTCCGCTCGGTAAATGCTGCGGTAATCAATCTCACCATAGATATCCCTCTGGCGGAATTCTGTTCTTAACTCTTCCCAGGTTTGTCCATTGGAAACTGCCCGTTCCACTACCTCCCAGCATTCCTGTTTCGTTGCTCCCACCATTGGATACAGATCCTCCAGCCTCACATCGGGATTTTTCTTTTTTGCAAACTCCAGCTGATATTGCAGATACACACCCTCGCTGTCAATAATAACGCCATCCATATCAAATATCACTGCCTTAATCATAATTCTCTCCTCTGTGCTCATTCTGAATAAGACCATACGACAAAAAGAAGCATCTTGTCAAGTCAAAGAAAAAGAGACAGCCGGAAGATATGCTTCTTTTTCATACCTTCCGGCCGCCCTCCAAACCTCAATATACAGCCGGGCGTTTCACCATAAATGTGCTGTGCCCCAGCTGCCTGAGAGCCTGCTCCATCTTAACCGCATTGTCCATATTTCGGAATGCGCCGACTCGAACTTTGTATAATCCGTCTTCATAAACTACAAATGCAGGAAATCCCTGGGATTTTAATATATCAGCCTGATTTTCTGCCAGAGAACGCACCCGGAAAGCACCGGTCTGTACCTGATAATACTGGATCTGGGTCTCTTCCTGCTGCTGTATGGTATTTAAAATACCACTGGCAATGGCCTGGGCAATCTCCTCAAAGTGATCATCAAAAAGATAATTATCTGCTTCATTATCTATAAATCCAACCTCTGCCAAGACAGAGGGAAGCTTTGTTCTTCTCAGCACTACCAGCCCCGGGCGTTCCACCGTTCCTAAATTGGTAAATCCAACAGCACCAAGGGCTTCACCGATATTCTTAGCAAGCATTCCCTCTACGCCTTTGTTTTCAAAAACAACGGTCTCAACTCCAGATCCGGTTCCTGGAACCGGCATGGCATTGCGGTGAATGGAAACAAATAAATCCGCTTCCGCATCATTGGCCATCATGGCTTTTTCCAGGGGAGTATTATAGGTATCGTCAGTTCTTGTATACCTGACATCAACTCCGTTGTCTGCAAGGATCTTCCCGACAGCAAGCGCAAGTTTTAAGTTATCATCTTTTTCCTGCCGCTCAATATAGGATGCACCCGGGTCCGCACCGCCGTGACCGGCATCTATTACCACGATCTTTCTCTCAGCCAAAAGAAAAACTCCTTTCACATACCTCTATTCTATAAAGTATGTAAAAGAAGTGTTCTCCGTACCATGTTTCAGACCATGATTTAATCATTTTCTCCTAATTCCGCCATAACATCCACGCCCCTTGGTCCAACCGGAGTGGAGAAGACGATCTGGGTACTGGTCTTTCCGTACTTCTGAAGCTGTCCGATGAAAATATCCAGCTCCATGGTGCTTTGAAATGCCACCTTAATCAGCATGGAATAATCTCCCGTCACGCAATTGCATTCCAATACATTGGGTATGGATTCCATGTAGGAATAGAACTGAATTTTATCCACTGGTGACACATCCAGATTCACAAACGCAATGATATGATACCCCAGCTTCATGGGATCCACTGATGCATGATACCCGGTAATAATTTTTTCCCGCTCCAGCTTTTCAATTCTGGAGGAAACAGCAGGCGAAGACAAAAAGGTATTTTCTGCTATGTTCTTTAAAGATGCCCGGGCGTTCTTCTGCAGTGTCTGCACTATTTTCTTATCAATATCGTCCATATCTTCCTCCTTGAATTAAAAAAAGCGCCAGTACCACCAAAGTACTGAACGCTTTTGTTCTAACAAATTAAGCCTAAACCTTATTAATCTTTTCTTATCAATATCATAACCAATTATCAAATACTTGTCAACATTTATTTTATTAAGGACGGCATCTTTTTCATCCGTTCAATGGCTTCCACTGTATTTTCATAGGTTCCGAACGCAGTAAGCCGGAAGTACCCTTCCCCGCTTGGACCAAATCCGCTGCCAGGTGTTCCGACAACACTGGCTTCCTCCAAAAGCCGGTCAAAGAAGTCCCAGGAGGTCATTCCTTCCGGCACCTTTAACCAGATATAGGGAGCATTGACACCTCCGTAAACTTCACAGCCCGCTTCTTTCAAACCGTCATAGATCACCTTTGCATTTCTCATGTAATAGGCAACCTGCTCTTTTAACTGAGCCCTGCCCTCTTTGGAATAAACCGCTGTACCAGCTTTCTGAATAATGTAGGGAGCGCCGTTAAACTTGGTTCCGTGGCGTCTTGCCCATAAGGAATGGAGCATGACCCCTCCCCGCTCCAGTGATTTGGGGATTACGGTAAAGCCAAGGCGCACACCGGTAAAACCGGCATTCTTTGAAAATGAGCGGAATTCAATGGCACAGGTCTTTGCTCCCTCTATCTCATAAATGGTATGAGGTACATCATCCTGAGCAATATAAGCTTCATAGGCCGCGTCGTAAAGAATGACTGCTCCTGTTTCATTGGCATAATCCACCCATACCTTTAACTGGTCTCTGTTAAGAGTGGTTCCTGTTGGATTGTTTGGAACACATAAGTAAATAAGATCCGGGATCTCCTCTGGAAGCTGCGGCACAAAATGATTCTCGGCTGTGCACGGCATATAAATGACGTTACTCCACTTACCGGTCTTTTCATCATATTCACCGGTTCTTCCAGCCATGACATTGGAATCTACATAAACCGGATAAACAGGGTCACAAACTGCAATTTTACAGTTCTGGTCAAAAATCTCCTGAATATTTCCGCAGTCGCTCTTTGCTCCGTCAGATACAAAGATCTCATCAGGCGATATCTGGCAGCCTCTTGCGATGTAATCTTCACCGGCAATCAGTTCTCTTAAAAAACCGTATCCAAGATCCGGTGCATATCCATGAAATGTTTCCGCTGCTCCCATCTCATTCACGGCCCCGTGAAGCTCCTCAATAATTGCCGGAACAATGGGCTGTGTTACGTCACCGATTCCAAGTCGAATCACCTTTTTACCGGGATTTGCCTCTATATAAGCATTTACCTTTTTTGCAATGGTGGAAAACAGATAGCTTCCGGGTAATTTTAAATAGTTTTCATTGATCTTAACCATAGGTTCCTCCTGTTTTTTAAAGATTATTTATGTCGAACTCTCCCTCAAACACTTCCACAGCAGGACCTGTCATAAACACATGACCGCTCCCCTCTCTGTCCCAGTGAATGGTCAGATTTCCGCCTTTTAAAGATACTTCAACCGTATTGCCGGTGCGTCCGCATAGCGCGGAAGCGACAGCGCTGGCTGTAGCTCCAGTACCGCACGCCCACGTCTCCCCGCTTCCTCTCTCCCACACCCGCATGCGGATGTGCTCGGGACTCATAACCTGAATAAATTCAGAATTGGTACGCTCAGGAAAACGCTCATGATTCTCAAATCCAGGCCCGACAGACTCTAAATCCAGACTGTCAATGTCATCCATATAGTAAACTGCATGGGGATTTCCCATGGAAATTCCTATAAATTCATAATCCGTGCCATTCACACAGATTGGTTCCGGAACAAGGCTGGTCACCTTGGGAATGCCCATATCTACCGTTAAAAGAACTGCCTTTCCGTTTTCCTCCGTCACTTTTAAACGCTTGATTCCTGCACCGGTTTCCACATCAAACTCTGTCTTTTCAACCAGATGATGGTCGAACACATATTTTCCCACGCATCGGATTCCATTGCCGCACATGGGGCTCTCTGAACCGTCCGCGTTAAACATGCGCATACGGCAGTCAGCTGCCTCGGACGGACAGATCAGAATCAGGCCGTCCGATCCGATTCCGAAATGCCGGTCACTGACTAATTTTGAAAGCTCTGCCGGATTCTCAACTGATTCTTCAAAGCAGTTAATATACACATAATCGTTTCCGATTCCCTGCATTTTAGTAAATTTCATCTTAATCCCCCACTGTTAAATATTAATAAGGCTCATGATCATCTGGGCAGTCTCCACCATATTGGTTCCGCTGTCCATGCTGCACTTTTGAATGTAACGGTGTGCTTCTGCTTCTGTCATATGGTTTCGTTCCATTAAAAGTTCCTTGGCCTGCTTAATCAGTTCCTGTTCTTCTCCGCTTCTTTCCTTTGGCTGGCTCTTTAATTTCTTCCGCCTTTTTGCCAGAGATTCCATCATCATCTCTATGGTGCTTAAAAGATCCTGAACCTTTAAGGGCAGTCCAAGACAGACCACATCGTCCGGCGCTCTGCCGCTCCACTGGCTGGGAGATGCCACAAGAAGCATCAGCATCCCTTTGGGAAGACATTCATAAATCTCCTGATACACCATATCTGCAAATCTGCAGCCGCATATCACGATTCCGCTGCCCAGTTCATCAGCACTGTTCACTGCCTGAGCGCCGGAGGTGCAGACTGCCGAGACCGTAAAGCCGTTTTTCATAAGAATATTCTTTATATTTTTCGCATCCTCTGCCTTTGAAAATGCCACAATCACATTGGTCAAACACTCTCACCTCCAGATAACAGTATCAGGGAACTTAAATCTGTCAATACTTGTATAAGTATTCTTCCACTTCCCAGTCCGTTACCTGTGCACGGAACACACGCCATTCGGCTTCCTTTGCTTCCAGGTATTTGGTATAAATGTGCTCGCCCAGAACTTCCTTCATAAACCAATCCTTACGGAACGCTTCAATGGCCTCTCCCAGTGTCTCAGGCAGCTGCTCGATTCCCTTTGCAGCCATCTCCTCCACAGACATGGAATAACCGTTGCAGTCCACGCTTTCCGGCGGAGCCATCTTCTTTTCTATGCCGTCAAGACCTGCTGCCAGACAGGCTGCAAGGGCCAGATAGGGATTTACTGCAGAATCCGGGCTGCGCAGCTCGATCCGGGTACTTTCCCCTCTTGCACATGGAATCTTGATCAGAGAACTGCGGTTTGAACGGGCAGACCATGCCACATAAACCGGAGCATCGTATCCGGGAACAAGACGTTTATAGGAATTGACCAGCGGATTGGTTAAAATCGTCATTCCCTTCATGTGATGGAGAATTCCCGCCATAAACTGATATGCAGTCTGGCTTAACCCCAGCTCATCCTCTTTATCTTCAAACATGTTCTTGCCTGATAAATCAGAAAGGGACATATTAATGTGCATGCCGGAACCATTGACTCCTGCCTTTGGCTTTGGCATAAAGGTGGCATGAAGTCCGTGGCGCTTTGCAATGGCCTTGACTGCCATCTTAAATGTCATAATGTTATCAGCTGTCACCATGCCTTCTGCATACTGAAAATCAATCTCATGCTGTCCTGGTGCGATCTCGTGATGGGAGGCCTCAATCATAAAGCCCATCTCTTCCAGAGTGAGTATCATGTCTCTGCGGACATTCTCCGCCTGGTCAATGGGAGCCACATCAAAATAGCCGGCCATTTCGTGAGTATCCGTGGTTGGACGTCCCTCCTCATCCATATGGAAGAGAAAGAATTCACATTCCGGACCTGCATGAAAAACAAAGCCCATGTCACTGGCTTTTTTCAGTACCTTCTTCATTACGAACCTGGGATCTCCTTCAAAAGGAGTCTGGTCCGGGCAGTGTACATCGCACATCAGTCTTGCAACTTTCCCCTGCTGGGGACGCCATGGGAATATCTCAAAGGTATCCAGATCCGGATAGAGATACATATCAGATTCTTCACTTCTAACAAAGCCCTCTATGGAAGAACCATCAAACATACAGCGGTTTTCCAGTGCTTTTCCCAGCATATTCTTTGTGATTGCCACATTTTTCAGCATGCCGAATATATCCGTAAACTGAAGACGGATAAATTCCACATCTTCTTCTTCCACAATGCGGAAAATATCTTCTTTGCTATACTTGCTCATAAAACACTCTCCTTTTCTCATGATTGAATAAAGAGCCCCGGATTTATCGGGACTCTCCGCCACTTATGCGATCCTTGCGGAGCGTCTCTGCTCTATGGGGAACGAAGTTCCTATAGAAAATAATACCAGAAAATGGGGTGGGCAAACACAGCCTCACTACAATGGACCATCTTCGCACCACCCCGTCATATGTGTAAAATATAACAGCTGGAAAAAATTTTGTCAATGTGTTTTTTCATTCCTGCTTTGATACCGGAGAGCCCGGACCGCATTTAAGATAGCAAGTACGGATACCCCCACATCACCGAAAACAGCTGCCCACATGGTGGCAATTCCTGCAGCTGACAGGATTAAAATCAGCACCTTTACGCCTATGGCAAAGATAATATTCTGCTTCACAATGGCCACTGTTTTTCTGGCAATCAGGATCGTATCAACCAGCTTTGTCAGCTCGTCGGTCATGATTACCACATCAGCTGCTTCAACGGCTGCGTCGGAACCGATCTGACCCATGGCAATTCCCACATCTGCACGGGCGAGAACCGGAGCATCATTGATTCCGTCTCCCACAAACGCCAGCGCTGCATCCTTATGTTTCTTTGTCAGCAGTTCTTCCACTTTTCCCACTTTATCACCAGGGAGGAGACCTCCGTGAACCTCATCAAGTCCAAGCTTTTCTCCCACCAGTTTTCCCACTTCCGGTTTATCGCCGGTAAGCATCACAAGCTTTTTCACTCCTGCTGCCCTTAAGCCCTTTAATGCCTTTGGTACGTCTTCCCTGATGGTATCTGATATGGTTACAGAACCGAGATAAGTGTTTTTATCTGCTATATAAAGCGTGGTTCCTGCCGCCGAATCTGCAGCGTTTACAGCGATCTTCTGCTTCTCCATGAGTCTGGCATTCCCGATATAAAGCTCTCTTTCCTTATTCTGTGTATAAACGGTTGTTTTTACTCCAAATCCTGCAAGTTCTTCTGCTGTCCCCACCTTTGACTGATCCAGTGGCTTTCCATAAGCTTCTTTCACTGATTGGGCAATTGGATGGTTGGAATGGAATTCTCCATATGCGGCCAGCTCTAACAGCTCTTCCTTTGTTCCTTCCAGAGGATCCACGCTGGTAACCTGAAACTTTCCGGTTGTGAGAGTCCCTGTTTTATCAAATACCACCGTATCAAGGTCTGCCATAGCTTCCAGATAGTTGCTGCCCTTTAAAAGGATTCCCTGACTGGAGGCGGCTCCAAGCCCTCCGAAAAAGCTTAACGGAACCGATATGACCAGTGCGCAGGGACAGGAAACAACTAAAAAGCTGCAGGCACGGTAAATCCAGGTTCCCCAGTCACCGTTAAAAAGGGGCGGAATCACAGCAAGTAAAACAGCAAGCACTACGACTACCGGAGTGTATACCCTTGCAAATCTGGTAATGAAATTTTCTGCCCTTGCCTTTCTGGAGCTGGCATTCTCCACCAGTTCCAGGATTTTAGCAACGGTGGAATCATCAAACTGTCTGGTTACCTTTACCTCCAGAACACCGTTTAAATTAATGGATCCGCTTATAACGGTATCCTGTTCCTTTATCTCTGCAGGCATGGATTCACCAGTCAGTGCTTTGGTATCAAGACTACTGCTGCCCTTAACCACGATACCGTCAAGCGGCACCTTCTCTCCCGGCTTTACTACAATGATGTCATCAACAGCCACTTCATAGGGATCAACCTTCTCTTCTACACCGTCACGAAGCAGATTGGCATATTCCGGATTAATGTCCATAAGATCCGTTATGGATTTTCTTGACCTGTTCACTGCATAATCGTTAAACAGTTCACCGATCTGGTAAAACAGCATAACACCGACAGCTTCTTCCAGAGCCCCGATTCCGATTGCACCAAAGGTTGCCACAGACATCAGAAAGTTTTCATCAAAAAACTGACCGTTTCTGATATTTCTCACCGCTCTTAAGGGAATATCATAGCCTGCTGCCAGATAAGAAATAATAAACAGGATCCAGTACCAGTAACTTCTTCCCTCAGCTGCCATGGCAAGAGCAAAGAATGCGGCACTGATTATCAGCCTGATTCCCATAATTTTCTGTTTTTTAGTCATAACTGCTCCTTTTGCTTACCGAAGTACTTTAAATTCTGCTTCCGGCTCAATCTTATACGCTGTTTTTCTGGCTGCTTCCATGATCTCATCCACTCTTGCCTCTTCTACTTCCATGGTTAATCTCTGAGTCATGAAGCTTAAGGAGGCGTTTTCAACACCGCTTAATTTTTTTACCTCTTCTTCGATTTTAGCCGCACAGTTTGCACAGCAAAGGCCCTCTAATTTAATAATTTTTTTCATGTTTTATCCTCTCCTTTTTCCTATATTTTATTACGAATTTCTTATTCGCTGATATGCTCCATTCCCTGAGCCAGGATTGTTTCAATATGACCATCTGCCAGGGAATAAAAAACCGTCTTTCCTTCCCGTCTGGATTTCACCAGCCGCATCTGCTTTAACACACGAAGCTGATGGGAAATAGCCGACTGCCCCATCTGAAGCAGATTGGCAATATCACAGACGCACATCTGTGACTGGCTGAGTACATAGAGAATTCTCACTCTTGTCGGGTCTCCGAATATTTTAAAGAAATCTGCAAGATCCATCAGCTGCTGGTCTTTGGGCATTACTTTTAAAACCTGATTCACAACATTCTCATGAACGCAGATAAAATCACACTGGTCTATCTCACCGTCCTGAATGACTCGTTTTTCTTCTGCCATCTGGAACCTCCTTATATTAATATATGAATATCTGTTCATATGTTTATATTATCATTTTTATTTTATTTGTCAAGTACCTTTTGCCAAACTATTGACAGTTTTTTCCTGCGGTGATAGACTATAATTCCTTTTCCATATCTAAACTCACATCTCAAATTCAGGAAAAGAGAATATTGAAACCACGGTAGAGTCCCCGGAAAGGAATTCCGGAGAGCTGTGCTGGCGATTTTGCCTGCACTGACCGCTTGGAAAGATATTAGGACGTTCTGACCAGTTATGACAGATCTCCCGCCTGCCAGGGTAGGAGCTGCCCGCTGCCGGAATGAAACGTTCACAAATATTACTGCCAGGAGGAATTTATATGATTCAAGTGGAACACATGAACAAGACTTTTAAAGTCGCAAGAAGAAGTGCCGGATTTTCCAATGCGGTAAAGGCGCTTTTTCACAGGGAGACCGACACGGTCCATGCTCTTTCAGACATCTCCTTTCGCATCGGAGACGGAGAGATGGTAGGCTATATTGGCCCCAACGGTGCCGGAAAAAGCTCCACCATCAAAATTTTAAGCGGAATTCTGACTCCGGATAACGGAACCTGCCTGATTAACGGCCGGATTCCATGGAAGGACCGGAAGGAACACGTAAAGGATATCGGCGTTGTATTCGGGCAGCGTACCCAGCTATGGTGGGACGTTCCTGTTATTGATTCCTTTGAACTGCTCCGCGACATCTACGACATCCCCAGACACCAATACTTAATTACCCTGGAAGAGCTCACCAGACTTCTTGCTTTAGAAGAGATCATAAAGACTCCGGCAAGACAGCTTTCTCTCGGTCAGCGCATGCGCTGTGAAATTGCAGCATCTCTTCTCCATACCCCAAAGATCCTCTTTCTTGATGAACCCACCATTGGACTTGATGCAGTTTCCAAGCTTGCAGTCCGGGACTTTATCAGAAAGTTAAACCGGATTCATAAAACCACGGTTCTTCTTACCACTCACGACATGCAGGACATTGATGCCCTTGCAGACAGGGTTTTGCTGATCGGGAAAGGCCGGCTGCTTTTGGACGGAACTCTCTCAGATCTAAAATCCCGCTGTGAACCCCCATGTGCCACCTTAGATGAGATTGTTGCTTCCCTTTACCGGGAATTTGAGATTTAGGAGGGAACAGGATGAAAAAATACTGGTCTTTTTTCCGCATCCGGTTTATCAGGGGACTTCAGTACCGCACCGCCGCTGTGTCCGGCATGGTGACACAGTTTGTATGGGGAGCCATGGAAATCCTTTTATTTAAGGCCTTCTATGAAGCATCTCCGGAAAGCTTCCCCATGACCTTTCAAGCACTTTCCACTTATGTGTGGCTCCAGCAGGCATTTCTGGCGCTGTATATGGTCTGGTTCTGGGAATCGGAGCTTTTTAATTCCATCGCAACAGGAGATGTGGCCTATGAATTATGCAGACCGGTCCGCCTTTATAACATGTGGTTTGTAAGAGGGCTGGCAGTCCGGCTTTCAAAAGCAGTGCTGCGCTGCATGCCGATCCTCCTTTTCTCCTGGTTTCTTCCAGCTCCCTACGGGCTCACCCTGCCGGGGGATCTGACAACCTGGGCAATCACTCTTTTGTCCATGACACTGGGACTGCTTCTCATCGTAGCTTTCAACATGATTGTTTATATGTCCGTGTTTTACACCGTTTCCTCACAGGGGATCAAGCTGGTCATTACTTCTTTAGCAGAATTTTTAGGAGGAGCTGTCATACCCATTCCCTTTCTTCCCGGCCATGTACGGAAAATCGTAGAATTTCTTCCCTTCGCCTCTGCACAGAACGTTCCTTTCCGGATCTTTGGCGGCGATTTAACAGGACCTGATCTGTATAACAGCATCATAAAACAGGTATTCTGGCTGTTTGCATTTGTGTTCATCGGACGGTTTCTGGAAAAACGGGCATTAAAACGGGTTATCATACAGGGAGGCTGAAAGGAGAATCTCATGAATTTAATCAGGCTTTATGTAAATTTTTTTCTTATGCATTTAAAAAGCATGATGCAGCACAAAGTTTCATTTTTCATGACAATAACTGGTCAGTTTTTAATCTCCTTTAATATCTTTTTAGGAGTCTACTTTATGATGACCCGTTTCCATCAGGTGAAGGGCTTTTCTTACAGTGAGGTACTGCTGTGCTTTTCCATTACTCTGATGGCCTTTACACTGGCAGAAACCATATTCCGGAGTCTGGATACCTTTGAGACCATCATTGGAAACGGAGAATTTGACCGTATTCTCCTCCGTCCAAAAAACAGTCTGTTTCTGGTTCTGTGCAGCAAGATCGACTTAACCCGCTTCGGACGTCTTCTACAGGCTGTTGTCATGCTGATTTACGGAATATCCTCCAGTTCCATATCCTGGACACCCCTTCGCTGCCTCCTTGTAGTGCTCATGATTCTTGGAGGAATCTGCGTCTTTGCTGCCATCTACTTAATTTTCGCATGCTTATGCTTTTTTACTTTGGAGGGGCTGGAATTTATGAATGTATTTACAGACGGCGCCAGGGAATACGGGAAATATCCCATAGGCATTTATGGAAAAAATGTACTTTTTATCTGCACCTGGCTGGTCCCCTTTGCCTTATTCCAGTATTATCCCCTGTTATATCTCACAGGCAAATCAGAGAATGCCTGGTTCGTATTGCTTCCGCTTTGCTGTGCACTCTCCCTGATTCCTGCATTCCTTTTATGGAATTTCGGGCTGAGACACTACCAGTCCACCGGTTCCTGATCATAGAAAATGCATCCGTTCAGCCCTTTTATGGCTGATACGGATGCATTACCATATCTGTCTTTTTCAATTATAAAATTAATGTCCGCAGGATTCTCCATGATGACCGCATTCGTGCTCTTCACTTCCTTCATGATGATGATCGCAAAGAGTATCCGGATCAAATTTAAGGTTTCCTGACAGCAGAGAACTCACTGCCTCATCTGCATTCCCCTCCACTCCCGGATATAGCCGGATGCCTGCATCAGACAAAGCATTTCTCGCTCCTGCACCAATTCCTCCGCAGATCAGAGTCTTCACACCCAGCCTTGTTAAAAAGCCTGCAAGTGCGCCATGTCCGTCTCCATTGGTATCTTTGATTTCCTGTGATACCACGTTTTTATCTTCCACCTCATAGATTTTAAACTGTGTGGTTTGTCCAAAATGCTGAAATACATTTCCTCTGTCATAAGTTACCGCTATCTTCATTCAATGACCTCCTGTTTCTTTTATTTCGTATTAAGGATATCATAAAATCATTTTGATCATACGTCAATAACTTTTGCCCTGTTATTAATAATTCGTCCAAATAATGTTGTAAAAACCACCATGGACACGGTTACACTGATGAAATCCGATATAGGCTCCGTATAAAAAATATAATTGACGCCAAACCATGCCGGCAGCGTTACTGCCCCAATCAGGAAAATTGTTTTTCTGAACATGGAAAGAGAGATTGCCGCCTTTGCAGCTCCCAGACCGGTAAATCCGTCTACAATTACATACTGAAGTGCCAGAGGTATAATTCCCATGGTATAGACCTTTATTCCTCTGACAGTTAAATCCACATAAGACTGGTCTCTTGTGAAAATATGTACAAAGAACTGGGGAACCGTATGTGCAAGAATGAACATCACAGTGGTAAAACCAACCGCAAGAAATGCAATATACCGTTCTGCCTGTCTGATCCTTCCCGGCCTCCCTGCCCCTAAATTAAAGCCAAGGATTGTCTGGGTTCCTGTTGTAATTCCGCCTAACGGCATGGTTACCATCAGCATAAAGCTCTGAACAATGGTCATACAGGTAAGCAGCTTCTCTCCGTTTCCCTCCCCGCCGTAATGCATAATCACAGTATTGAGGGATATGATGAGTACATTGTCAAATGCAATAATAAGGAAAGGAGAAAGGCCTAATGTCAGAATTCTCTTTACAACTTCCAGGTCATAGCCCTGAAAGGTTATCTGAATGGGCGGAGTTCTTCCAAAAAGGAACCGGAGAACATAGATACAGGATATCATCTGGGATATCACGGTTGCAATTGCGGCCCCCCTTACCCCCAGTCCAAACACAAAAATGAACAGCGGGTCCAGGATAATATTACTCACGGCCCCAAAAACAACGGATTTCATGGCTGTCCTGGCATACCCCTGACATACAATAAAGGGATTTAATCCTGTGGAAAACAAAGCGAACACCGTCCCGGTGAGATAGATGGAAAGATATTGATCTGCGTAAGGAAATACTGTCTTTCCAGCACCGAACCACACCAAAAGGCGGTCCTTAAGCAGAAAAGAAACAGCCATTATGAAAAGAGAAAAAAAGAGTAAGAGCAAAAAGCAGTTGGCAAGAATCTGTCTGGCAGCTCTCTGGTTTTTTTCTCCCAGACGAATGCTCATAAGCGGTGATCCGCCTGCGCCCACTAAAAAAGCAACAGAAGAAATCAAGGTTACAATAGGACCACAGATTCCAACTCCTGCCAGGGCGGCTTCCCCGATCTTTGGGATATTTCCGATATACATACGGTCTACAATACTATATAAAACACTGACAAACTGAGCCAGCATGGAGGGAACCGCAAGCCTCCATACCAGCCCTTTTATATGATCTGAATTTAAATCGTTTTCTGTTTTCACCTGTAACTCCGTTATCTTGTCTGATTTGTTATCTCTCCCTGCGAACCGAATGTATAAGAGACATTATCGATTACCATGGTTTTATCATGAACCATGATGCCGTTCGAATCAAGATAATACCATTTCCCGTCTGTCTGGATCCAGCCGGTCTGTTTTTCATGGTTTTTCATGTAGTACCGTTCTCCGTCAATGGTTTTAAATCCATCTGCCGGAATAAGAGCGCCATAATCTGCAAAGGACAATTCAATGGTAACATCTCCTTCGATACCATCCACCCTTCCTTTATCCGTACACTGCCAGATGGTCCTGTTCTGGCATTCATTGACGGTTCCGTATCTGGCATACCATACATCATAAGGAACCTGGCTCATATCAATATGAAGTGACAGCCATTTATTGTTTGCGTATACAATGGGACGGTAGCCTGCATCTGAAATGGTTTTGCAGAATGCATTGATGTTATCCGTAATCTGCTGTCTGGAAAGTTTATTATCAAGAAGATACTGGGATTCCACATCATAAGCGATTGGGTAGGAGATCCGGTAATCCTTTACCTGACGAAGCACGTACTTCGCCTCTTCCACTGCAGTCTGCGTATCAAGAGCCTGTGTATAGAAGAACACGCCGGTCTTGATCCCGTTTTCCGAAGCATGTTTCATATTTTCGGAAAAATACGGGTCCATATCATTTAAGTAGCCAATCCGCACCATGGCAAAAGAAACCCCGTCCTCCGCTACCTTCTTCCAGTCAATTCCACCGTTTGCCTCATTCTGTCTGTTCTGGTATTTGGTTACTGTGATTCCCTTTTCCAGAACTCCTGTAATGGGATTACCGGATGCATCAATATATTGTCCGTTTTCCAGTTTCCAGGCTTCTGCCGAAAAACCATTTAAAGGGGTTGCAAATGCCTCAGAAGCCATAAGACAGGCAACCAGATACGCGGCAATCCTCAATCTTATGTTTTTTTTCATGGTATCCTCCAATTACTGCTTTTAATCTGTTTAATCTTTCTCTTTCCGGAACGCATCCACATCATGAATTAAGGTCTTCACGCTGTATAAGAACCGGTCAAATGCACCGAATTTATAAATATTGATGATCAGCATGCCTACGGGAACAGCAAGTATCATACCGGCGATCCCGCTTATTTTAAAGCCCAGATATAAAAATAATAATGTCATTAACGGGTCCAGCCCCATGGTATCGCCTACGATCTTCGGCTGAATGATCTGTCTTAATACCAGAGTCAGAACATAGATCACAATCAGACCGACTCCAAAGGCGTACTCTCCCGAAACGATCCGCAGCAATGCCCACGGTATCAGGATGGTTCCGGTTCCAAGTATGGGAAGGAAATCAAGTACTGCAATAAGAACCGCAAGCAAAAGTGCATACTTCACTCCCAAAACCAGAAAGCCCGCTGCCAGAACACCGGCGATAATAAACATAATTTTAAACTGTGCCAGGAAATAACCTCCCACCAGATGCTTTACGTCTTTTTTAAGATAATGATAATATCCCGAAAACCCCTTAGGCATATACCGTTTTACAAATGTAAGAATCTTATCCCGGTCCACGATAAATATATAGGAAGAAAATATGGTTACAACGATGTAAACCAATGCCGCAGGGATACTCTTTACCACATTTCCCGCAGCCATAAAGGTGGGAGATGCGATTTTCTGTACCATGACATTTAAATACTCGCCGATATGCGTTACAAATACATTCACTGAGTCCTGAACCCCCTCAGGGAGAAAACGCAGGACGTTTTCCGCCATTAAGAGCATTTTCTGAACTTCTACCCAGGCCGATTCGTAGTAAAGGGGGATATCTTCCACAAATCCCGCTGCTTCGCTAACCAGTTTGGATATGAGAAAATAAAAAGCCGCAATAATCAGAGCCAGTACTGCAACTACAATCAGAACAGAACTGTGCTTTCTCACAAGCTTCAGTCTTTTCTCCAGCAGACGCACCAGCGGATTAGCGATCACCGAAATCACCCAGCCGATTACGAAAGGAAGAAAAAAATTCAGTATTCTCGGTCCCCACACACAGATGAAATAAAAGAACACGATAGGGATTATAATATTCAAAATGATTCTGCAATATTTTTTTACATATTCCATGCTTATCTCCTGCCTTTATGATACCCCCAAAAGCCCAAGTGATAAATACTATGATAAAAGAAATTTCTCCAGGAAATCGTAAAGCTTTTCCATCTCTTCATCCGTCCCAATGGTGATCCTTAAATGATTATCAAGCCCTGGCTGTTTAAAGTAACGAACGAAAATCTGTTTTTCTCTCAGTGCCAGATAAATATCCTCCGCTTTTTTCTCCTTATGGCTGGCAAATATAAAATTCGCCATGGAATCCGGGAAAGTAAATCCCAGTTCACTGAGACGTTTTTTCGCTTTCTCTCTTGTAGTTATAATTTTTTTAATGGTTTCTTTAAAATAGCCGTCATCCTTCACTGCTTCCGCTCCCAGAATCTGGGAAGGCATGTTCATGGTGTAAGAATTATAGGAATATTTCACATCATTCAAAGCCCGTATCAGATCTTTGTTTCCCATGGCATATCCGATCCGCATTCCTGCCATGGACCGGGATTTGCTGAAGGTCTGCACTACCAGAAGATTTTCGTATTTTTTAATCAGCCCGGCAGCACTTTCACCGCCGAAATCAACGTAAGCTTCATCCACAATCACAACGGAATCCTGATTATGGGCAATAATGTCTTCCACTTCACTTAACGGCATAAATACACCTGTAGGCGCATTGGGGTTAGGAAATATGATTCCCCCATTCTCTCTGTAATAATCTTCCTTATGAATGAGAAAGTTCTCATCAACAGCAGGTGTTTCATAAGGAATGCAAAATAACTCCGCCCATACCTTATAAAACGAGTAAGACACATCAGGAAATAAGACTGGTTTCTGAGAATTAAAAAATGTCAGAAATGACATGGCGATGACATCATCGGAACCGACTCCCACAAAAATCTCATCTTCCTCCATCCGATAATATTCGCAAAGTGCCTTAGTCAGAACTGCGGATGCAGGATCCGGATATTTGCGGAACTTATCGTAATCCATCTCATCCATAGCCTTTTTTACAAACGGAGAAGGCGGATAGGGGTTTTCATTGGTATTCAGTTTCACTAAGTGCTCTCCCTTTGGCTGTTCACCTGGAACATAAGGGGTCACCGCCCGGATATTGGCCTGCCATGCTCTCATCTTAAGTCCTCCTTAACGGCTGTAAGTCCATATTCCTGTGCAATCCTTTTAAATGCCGGAAGCGAACGTTCAATCTGTTCATAAGAAACACAATAGGCGATACGTGCATAACCAGGACATGCAAAAGCACTTCCCTGCACCAGAAGAACCCGGTGCTTCTGGCAAAATTCACAGAACTTCTTATCATCCTCCGGAGTCTTTATAAACAGATAAAATGCTCCTTCCGGCTTAATACACGGAAAGCCGTATTCTTTTAAGCTGTTGTAAAGAAGTTCACGGTTTTTATTATAAGCAGACAAGTTCACTTTTTCATCCACACAGCGCAGAATCACTCTCTGCATCAGAGACGGAGCATTGACACAGCCAAGTACACGGTTTGAAATGGCAGCTGCGGCAATCACAGCCTTTGAATCCTCCACTTCATCCGGAATCACCAGATATCCGATTCTCTCCCCTGGAAGAGATAAGGATTTACTGTAAGAATAGCAGACGACCGTATTCTTATAAAAAAGCGTCACATAAGGAACCTCAACACCGTCATATGCAAGCTCCCGGTAGGGCTCATCTGAAATCAGGAGTATGGAAGTCCCATACTCGTTCTCTTTCCGTTCCAGAATGGCTCCGATCTGCCGCAGGGTTTCAGAAGAATATACCACTCCTGTCGGATTATTGGGCGTATTTATGATTACAGCCTTGGTCCTTTTCGTTATACTTCGTTCAAAATCCAGGAGACCTGGCTGAAAAGTTTCTGTATTGGGCGGAATAACCGTAAGTACACCGTCGTAATTGCGTACGTAAGAACCGTATTCCATAAAATAGGGTGCAAACACGATCACTTCATCGCCAGGATCCAGAATGGTTTTTAAAATCACATTCAGGCCGCTGGCTGCACCCACCGTCATAAGAAGATTGCCCCCATGAAAATGAGTCCCGAACCGCCGGTTGATGGAAGCTGCAATCACTTCCCTCACATCATCAAAACCAGCGTTGCTCATATATCCATGAACCATGGTTGATTCTTCCTCGTTCATAATATCAATGATTGCCTGTTTTACTGATTTCGGTGCGGGTACATTGGGATTTCCAAGGCTGAAATCATAGACGTTTTCTGCACCATATTCAGCGGCCATCTTTTTTCCTTCTTCAAACATGGCGCGGATGGCGGAATTGTTTTCTACAAGGGGTCTCATCTTGTCTGCTATCATATCATTATTCCTTCCTTTATCCTGAAATGGTTTACGTGGATTATAACACATATGAAAAAAGAGGTCCATTCTTAATTTACAATTCCTGATCTGTACTGAGGGCCGTATTTAACAGGGAAGCTCTCACTCTGGCGTAGCATTCCTCAAAGTCTTCATCCTGTACCCGTATAACAGTCATCCCCGCCCGGACAGGAAGAAGTGCTTTTGACGCCTGGCTCATCATCTGGTATCTTAGTTCCTTTAAAATGCGCCTGCATTTTATTTTTATATCCTCTTCTCTGATGTTCCGGCACAAAATCAGAATTTCATACTCACCATCCAGACACATAATGTCATCTTCTCTGAAAAACCGTTTCATAAACAGTGCCTGTTCAAGAAATGACTGTCTGGCATACTTCATCCCGGCAGCATCTGCATTTTCACTGTTGAATGAAAACAAAACAAGACCTGAGGTTAAGAATCTGTGGCGTGATAAATAATTCTGCATTCTTCCCACTGCCGCCTCACGGTTCTGGAATAAACGTACCCCCTCCGGCAGCATGGGAGTTCTGCATTCTTCCACCTGGCTGTACAGCTCGCCAAGCTCTTCAATATCCAGCATAACTCCATAAAGGAAACTGTCCCCTGATTTTACAGAAAGTCTGGAGTGACAGAGAATCCATTTGTAACCGTTGCGTGTCAGGATACGGTATTCCACACCCTTTAAACTCTCATCCGGACTTAAAGTTTCAGTCATGAGCCTGATTTTTTCCCTATCACCCGGGTGTATCATATTTAAAAGCCGATTCTGGAACAGCTCAGCCAGCTCATTGCTGCTGTAGCCAAGTATTTCAAGAAAACGGGGGCTTGTATACAAAAACTCCATGTCTTCCGTTTTTCTGCAGCGGTAATATCCACCCAGCATTCCGGAACTTAAAAACTCCAGCTCATCATTCTTAAACCGCAGGGTCCTGTTGGCTTCCTGAAGTCTCTTCTGTGCCAGTACCGTATCGGTAATATCCATACAGGCGCTTACAATTGCAAACCTGCCGTCTTCTGCCTGTACCACCCGGCCTTTCGCCACCATCCACAGCCATGTTCCATCCTTCTTTCTCATTCGGTGGCGGAAGGTATATTCCATGCCAGGGGCCATAAAGCGCAGCGAATGCCCCTGTATCATATTTAAATCTTCCGGGTGAAGGAGGTTTCGTCCCAGGCCGTCAACTTCTCTGGTAAATTCCTCGTAGGAATCATAATTTAAAATGCGAAGCATCTCATTATTGGCAAAATACAGAGGAAGTCCCTTATCGCAGTAGACTCCTATCAGGCCTCCCGGTGCCATCTGGGCAAAAATGGCGCTTGCTGCCCATTGATTCTCTTCAGCAATATTATTAAACGAAATATTCCTGCCTGCAATCTTTAATACATCTCTCAGCATCTTCTGGGAGTCTTTGAGCTTCTGCCTCTGCTCCATCTGTTCTGTCGCATCCCTTACCGCCCCATAGTAAAGGCGGTGGTCATCCTGTTCCCGCAAAAAGAAGACGCGAAGATGCACCCACATCAGTTCTCCGCTGTTACGGTAACGCCTAAATGTCCCTTCCGCGCCCTGCAGCGGGTTATTGTATGCCTCTTCAAAGATATTAAGAACCCAGTCCATATCCTCTCTGTAAACCTTGTTTAACACATACCGTTTCCGCTCTTCCATATCAATGGGATTGTCTCCGGTTACACGGTAATATTCTTCATTCACCCTGAGAATCTCGCAGCTGTCCTCAAAGATCTCATAGAGCGCAATGGCACCAAGCATATTATTAAGCATAGCTTCACTGATAATATTTTCATTAAACAGATCTTCCAGTTTCAGCTGCTTTAGCTGGCGTGCCTGGATTCCTCTGTAATCTAAATTGTTGTCTTCTTCCAGCAGCTTTTCCAGTACATCAACAGGAAGAGGTTCATGATAATAAAAGCCCTGTCCGTAAATACAGCCGATATTAATCAAAAAATCCACCTGTTCTTTTTCTTCCACACCCTCTGCTATGACCTTTAACTGCATCACTCTGGCCATACGGACAATGGTTTCTAAGATTCCCATGCCTCTGCCCTTGCTGTTCTCATTCATATCAAGGAATTTGGTGTCGATCTTGATTACATCCACATTCACATCCTTTAACATATTTAAGGATGAATATCCGCTTCCAAAGTCGTCCATAAATACAGGGAAGCCGGCCCTTCGCAGATCCTCCACAACTTTCCGGATCAGATCATAGTCTTCCGCATATGCACTTTCCGTAATCTCGATTTCCAGATACTTGGGATCAATCTCATAGCGGCTTACCAGCTGTTTAAACTTCTCAACCACGTCAATAGCATAAATATCCATGCGTGACATATTGACGGAAATTGGGATGGGACGCCGCCCTGCTTTGATCCAGGTATTTAACTGTCTGCATACCAGTTCCCAGACATACACATCCAGATATGTAATAAAACCGTTCTGCTCCAGCAGCGGAATGAATTCTCCGGGTGATATAATACCTTTTTGCGGATGCTGCCATCTGACTAAGGATTCCAGACCTATAATCCTGCCGGTCAGCATGTTGCACTGGGGCTGGGCATAGAATATGAACTCCTTTTTCTCAAGGGCTCTCTGAATCTCAGAAAGAAGAACCTGGTCGCTTTCCATCTTCCGTTTCATTCCGGGATCGTACCAGCCCACACGCTTCGTATAATTACCCTTTACGGAATTAAGCGCTATGGCAGCTCTGTCGTACATCATGCTGACAGGAAGACTTAAATCCTCCACCCGGTACACACCAAAAGCAGGCATAAACCCTGCATTACCGCCATACTGCTTGGCATATACGTTAATTACATCCTCCAGTTCTTCCAGCACGGATAAATCTTCCGGAATGAGAATAACAAAATCATCTCCGCCCATATAACCGGCGACAGAGGAGTAAAATTTCTCAATCTCTTTTAAGTAATCCCCGATTCTTATTAAAAAGCGGTCCCCTTCCTCTTCTCCATACCACTCATTAAACAGCTTAAAATGTTCAATATCGATTGCAACCATAAAAAAGCCGGTGGAATCGGGTTTCTTTAACAGCTGGTCAGCCTTCTCAAAGAATGGGCCGTAGCGGTAAAGACCGGTCATGGAATCGGTCTCTTCTCTTATCACCCTGAGCCGCTTTTCTTCTTCCTCATCCTTTTTCTTTCTCTCATCGATATCCTGGATATAACACATGATAATGGTATCCAAATCATCCCGGCAGCGGAAGAGAACCAGAATCAGGTTTACCCAGCAGTATCCGTCACCAGGCATCTTTCTGCGGAACTCTCCCTTTAATACCCTCCCGCTTTTCTTTAAGCGGTCGGCCATTGTAGATAAATCCCAAAACTCTTCAAAGCTCTGCTTTTCATCCGGGTGGACCATAAAATTCAATGCTTCTGTCAGAATCTGGTCCAGCCGTCCTTCCTCAGGCGATAAATCCAGTTTATCATTTTCATGAAAAAGAACCTTATAAGTATTCGATAAAAAATTCAGTTCAATCAGTCCATCATATACCGTCGTCTCTGTAAGATGGTAGAACATATTTTTATTTTTTTCATCCACAGGCCGGGACATAATAAGCCTGCTGTTTTCACTGCCCGGCCAGTCAATCATTCCGGAGGACACCGCCATCCATGTCTGAGTGGCAGCATTATAACGAATCACATGACCGCTGTTCTCATCAATCCACGGGCAGTCCTTACAGGGATCCGATACAACTCCTATTCCCTGATAGCAGTACATTCCTACCTGTAAATCCGGATAATATAATTTTGCCATATCATTGAGATATACAATCTTGTAATCCTGGTCAATTATGTAAATACCAGCTTCTCCGTTTTCACACGACATACGCTTCATAAGCTCCCGCCTCTCCTGCAATATATCTTTTATGCAGTAACTAAATTAAGGTATATTATAGTATGAAAACGCTGTTTTCGTCAACACGTTAACAATACACCACAGCAGAATTTTTATTCAAAATCAATAATAAATATTCATATTTATTCCCGGGTTGATCTGTTCTCACCCAAAGAGATCCGTTTTTTACTGGTAACTTTTTCCATTTACCTTGATAAACAGGGAACTTCAGGCTCTAAAATATCGAGTCTGCCAATTAAATTTATTGCAACATAATTTTAATAACAGGGTTTAATATGCAAGGAAATTTTCTTATTTTATAAATATTTTTTTTATCCCTTTCAAACAAAAAAAGCATGACCTGCCGTCTGCATCGGCCGGAATTTCCCATACGGCTTCCTGCAGGCGGCTGTCATGCCAGAATGCTCCTTTTTACTGAAGCGCCTTCACCTGTTCTGCAAATTCATGGGACAGGGTAAATCTGCCCACATAACCGACTTCACCTGTCATCAGAACACTGTAATTTTCTTTAATTTCCACTTCCAGGACTCCGCCGGGCATATGGACATACATCTTGGGATCTGTCAGACCCATGCGGTATGCGGCTCCGGCAGCTGCACAGCCGCTGGTCCCTGATGCAAGAGTATAACCGGCTCCCCTTTCATAAATCTCAATCTCAATATTCGTCCGGTCAAGCACTTTTAAAAGCTGGGTATTGATCCGCTCCGGAAAATATTCGGCATTTTCAGAATGCTTTCCGATCCGGCATACCAGATCCTTTGATATATCATTCAGCCAGATTACACAATGAGGATTTCCGATGTTTACACAGGTGACACGGTAAGGAATGCTGCCAAACAGCATGGTTTCATTTAAAACCTCTCTTCTCGGCCCTGTAACAGGTATTTCATCGCTGTAAAAGCTGAGTTTTCCCATGGAAACCTTGATTCTTGTTCCCTCTTCGTTTAAGTACTGAATGGTCTGTTCTCCGCTTAACGTGCTGATTACAAATTTGTTTTTCTGTACATAACCGGCATCCTTTAAGTACTTTCCAAATATCCGTACTCCGTTCCCGCTTAATTCAGCTTCACTTCCATCAGGATTTAATATTTTCACTTCCAGCTTATCCTGCCCCAGTATGGGTCCCACTAACAGCCCGTCTGAACCCACGCCGAAATTCCGGTCACAGATCAGACGGATATTTTCTTTTGTCAGCCTGCACTCATTTTTATTGGGATCAAAAATCAGATAATCGTTTCCAAGACCGTGATATTTTTCCAAAGTAATATTCATTTTTATTCCCCTTTCCCATGCTTCGCAATTGCGTCACACAGTTCCTGATAAGATATTCCTGCAGCCGCTGCTTCCTGAGGAAGTAAGCTGTAAGGTGTCATTCCCGGTAATGTATTTGCTTCCAGACAATAAAGGCTGCCGTCCTCTTCCATCATAAAATCCACTCTGGAGTAATAACCAAGCCCAAGCGTCTTATGTACGTTTAAAGCCAGGCCCGCCATATGGTCCGCTTCTTCTGCGGTTAAACTGGCAGGACAGATTTCCTCTGTCAATCCCGGCTGGTATTTGTTCTCATAATCATAAAAACCGCTTTTCGGCTTAATTTCAATAGCCGGCAAGGCAATTCCTCCGAGAATCCCGACTGAGAATTCTCTGCCGGAAATCTTCGCCTCAGCAAGAACTGTATTTTCACAGGAAAATGCTGTATCAAGCGCCTGTTTCCACTGGTCTTCCCCTTCCACCATGGTAACTCCCACACTGGACCCGCAGCCGCATGGTTTCACAACACAGGGAAATAAAAACGGCTCTGCCTGGGCTCCTTTTTCATAAAGTCTCCACTCAGGAGTTGGAATATTCACCTCCCGCATTAAAAGCTTGGCAAGGTGCTTATCCATCGCTTTTAAGCACCCTTCATATCCGGTTCCTGTATAAGCAATTCCATATCCGTCAAGAATTGCCTGAATCTGCCCGTTTTCACCGGCTCCTCCGTGAAGTGCCAGGAAAACCATATCCGACTGCATACAGACTTCTATTACCCGGCTGCCCATGATTCCCCTGGAGCCGGACTTTCGTTTTAACTGCTCCAAATCGGGAGCACTGCTGCCAATATGGCTGGAAAATTTCATTCCATCTTTTAAACTGTAAAACCGGATCTCTTCCCCATCCGGAATTCCCAGATACGAATCTGCAAGACATACTTCATGTCCCCGCTCCATCAGTGCGTTTGTGATCATGGCTCCTGAGGATAAGGAAACCTCCCGTTCCGGGCTGTACCCGCCCGCCAGTACTGCTATCTTCATCATTCATTCCTTTTCATTCCATTGTTTGGTTGATATCATCTATTATAAACAGCACTTTCTATCATTTCTATTAATATAATGCTTTATACATTGCAAATTGTGTTGTATTATAGAAAGGAAGGGAGGCGTAACCTGCCGCAATGAATAACTACGAAAAACGAGGATATTTAAACAGTAATTTTAAGCTGTTTCATCTTCTTGATGAAGGAAATCAGAACTACGACTACCATTACCACGATTTTGATAAAATAATTATTTTTATACAGGGATCCGTAACTTACCGGATTGAAGGCTGTGCCTATCGTCTGGAGCCATATGACATCATTCTGGTAAGCCATAACGACATACACCGGCCGGATATCGCCCCGCAGGTTCCTTACGAAAGAATCATAGTCTATCTTTCTCCCGGCTTCTTAAATGCATACCAGTCGGAAAGCTATGATTTAAGTGCGTGTTTTCAAAAGTCCAAAGAGCTTCATTCCCATGTTCTCAGAATTCATTCCATGGAAAAAAGCAGTTTATACCGGACCCTGACCAACTTAGAATACGCCTGCACCCATGACGGCTATGCGAAAGATTTATACTGTCAGGTGGTCTTTCTTGAATTTATGATCCAGTTAAACCGGGCTTCTTTGACAAACAGAGTTCAGTACCTGCCCCCATCTACGGGGGATGCCAGGATCTTAAGCATCATGGACCATATTAACACCCGCTTAACGGAGGATATGACGGTGGATTCCATAGCAGAATCATTTTTTATCAGCCGCTACCATCTGATGCATCTTTTTAAAGAAGAGACCGGCTATACACTCTTTGATTATATTACGGAAAAACGCCTGCTGCTGGCAAGAGAACGTTTAAGAACCGGTAATTCCGTTACAGAAGTATGCTTTTCCTGCGGATTTAAAAACTATTCCACCTTTTCAAGAGCCTATAAAAATAAGTTTCATATCTCCCCTTCCGAAACCATGAAGGAAGATACCATTCTGTTATAAATATAGCTGCCAGACATAAAACATGCGCATGAACCGGGCTTTTTGGCCAGATCCATGCGCATATTTTATAAAAGTTTCTATTTTCAAATTATTCATGCCTTCCGTTATTCTTACACGAACAGAACACATATAAAGCACCGGTCAGTGCGAAATAAAACCAGGTAGCCGGATTACTGAACCAGGTTGTGAAAAATGACAGAATCAGATACATGGCAAACTGGGCGTAAAACAGATAGCCGATTGGGTTTCTCACCCGCTTTACCAGCCGCATTAAGAAAAATGCAACCGCCCCCAGTATACAGCTGAACAAAAGAACTCCCACAATACCAAAATCATAAAAGGAATCATAAAAAAGTGTGACTGTTGTCAATTCTTCTTTTGTCACGTAAATGGGAAAATCCACCAGTGCAGGTACCAGGAATTTAAGTCCTGTTAATGCCCATAAAGGAAACAGCATTCTAAGACCGAATGTATGGGATGGAAGCCACTCCACCAGGCAGTTGAAATTATCGTAATTATTGGCGATATACATATACGGCTGCGTGATAAATATGGGCATCTGGCTGTATTTCATCTGAAAAATACCATTTAAATAAGCGACATCATGTCCTCTGGCTATGGTAAGAATCACATAGATGGGAATCATGCCAAGCATTAGCCCTGCACCGTATATGATCTTCAGCCTGTGCTCCATGGCGATGTAGGTGAGGATTGCCAGACCAACAGCCAGAATCAGCTGAAACCGGGAAACACATAAAACCGGAATGGCACAGGCAACAAGATCCATGATCACGGTAAGAACCAGCCTGACCCCGTTCCTTCCCTGCTCAATGCTGAAATACAGCACGGAAAGAGCAGGAACCAGAACGCAGGATACGGTAAAATAATGGATTCCCGTGATATGGAACGTGGAATACGCATGAGGCACTCCCTTGATAAAAAACGGGATAAAGCCCAGTACAGCTGCCTCTGTCAGAAATGCAGCAAGTGACAGTAGTGTAGTCAGCAGCATGGCCAGAAACAGCGGTTTTTCATATCCTTTAAAGCTAAACCAGCTGGAACGCTGCCCTCCTGCAGTGCCCTGGGTTCGGATCATAAACTCAAACATCACCCAGAAGCCTGACTGCGCCACCAGAAAACAAAGCCAGGTAATGATGCTCCAGTCAGAAGACAGTTCTGACAGCTTTAAGCAGGCAACGCCCTGTCCTCCAACCCAGAACAGGGAAAACAATCCCCGTAAATGAACGATGTTCTCCGTTCTCCTGTAATCATACCAATAAAGAAAGAGTGCCGCTAGCATGAGGATCAAACCGGAAAGCCAATAATAACCGGCTCTTGCAAATAGATAAGATGCTGCATAACTGATCAGATAAACGCTCATCGTAACATATCCCCTTTAGTAAATAATCGCCTTTTTACCTATTTTCGGAAAAAATGCAGCCGCCTTAACGGCAACAGCTGCATTTTTCCCGATCCATTCTATTATGAACGGCTGATAAAATCTTTCATATAATCCTCTACTTCTTTTACAGTGGCAAAGGACATGACCTTTTCGGCAACTTCCTTAAGCTCCTGTGTGCTGTATCCGGTAATCAGCTTTCTTGCGTTTAAGATTGCAGATGCACTCATACTGAACTCATTCAAACCGAACGCAAGAAGAAGCGGGATCAGCATGGGATCGCTTGCAGCCTCTCCGCACATGCCTACCATAATTTCTTCTTTTCTTCCGCACTCAATCACATGGCGTATGCTTCTTAAAACAGCCGGATTAAGCGGGGAATAAAGGTAGGATACCTTGTCATTGCCCCGGTCTACAGACATGGTGTACTGTGTCAGATCGTTGGTTCCGATGCTGAAGAAATCAACCTCTCTGGCAAATACATCTGCCATCAGGGAAGCTGCTGCTGTCTCCACCATAATTCCGACCTGGATATCTTTCTTATAAGCAATGGATTTTTCATCCAGTTCTTTCTTAATCTCTTCTACGAGGGCCTTTGCTTCCCGGTACTCCTCAAGACAGGTCACCATCGGCACCATAATCCGGATATTGCCAAATGCGCTGGCTCTTAAAAGTGCCCGTAGCTGGGGACGGTATACATCATCCTTCCGGTCCAGACAGAAACGGATGGCACGGTATCCAAGGAACGGATTCTCGTCCTTTTCCAGGCCCATATAAGGGATCTCCTTGTCTCCGCCGATATCCAGAGTCCGGATGATTACAGGCTTGCCGTTCATGGCAGCTGCTACCCTGCGGTATGCCTCAAACTGCTCCTCTTCCGTAGGCATGCCTGACCGGTCCATAAAAAGGAATTCGGTACGAAACAGACCAACCCCTTCCCCGTCATAATGAAGAACTTTTTCCACATCTTCCGGCTTTCCGATATTGGCAACCAGTTCAATGGTTACTCCGTCTTTTGTCACGGTTGGCTTTCCGATGTACTGTTCCAATTCCTTCTTTTCTTTTAAGAACGCATCTCTTTTCGCTGTATATTCTTCCCTGACAGCCTGATCCGGATCTGCAAATACAACGCCCTCTGATCCGTCTAATATAAGCTCTGCACCGTCTGCAATCCGGCTCATGAAGCCGTCAACTGCAACAACCGCAGGGATCTCAAGTGCTCTTGCAAGAATGGCACTGTGTGATGTCTTACCGCCCAGCTCTGTTACAATGCCGGTTACGTTCTGAGGATTGATTCCGGCTGTCATGGACGGGGTTAAGTCTCTTGCAACAATAACACTTCCTGCCGGAAGCGCCCCGATATCCACGGAGCTGACACCCAGAAGAATCTTCTGCATACGGGTTTTAATATCCCGCATATCGGTGGCACGCTGCTGCATCAGTTCATCTCCCATGGAGGCAAACATATCCGCATACGTATTGCATACAGTCTCGATAGCAAATTCACTGTTAACCATCTCACCGGAAATGGAATTTTCAATTTCACCAACCAGCATAGGATCAGAAAGCAGAAGCAGATGTCCGTTAAGAATCTCGGCTTCCTTTTCTCCTACTCTTGTGGCAAGATCTTTCGCCAGAGCGTCGGTTTCTTCCATCGCCTGGTTTACAGCCCTCTGAAAGCGGGCTTTTTCCGCATCCACATCTGTAATTGTGTCTTTCTTAATCTTCAGTTCTGTCTCTTCTACGATAACGGCTTTCCCAATTCCGATTCCCGCAGATGCGCTTGTTCCTTTAAACATAAAATCCTCCTTATTAATTAAAAAATGAAAAAATCTATTCGCCAAGGCCCCCCTCAACAGCCTTGATCATGGCAGCCAGAGCCTCCTCTTCATCTGCTCCCTCACAGACAAAGGTAATTTCATCGCCGCTTTTTACGCAGGCTCCCAACACGCTGAGTACACTCTTTGCGTTGGCAGTGGTGTTCTTAAAACGAAAACTCACTACTGAATTAAAGTTCATGGCTTCCCTACAAAGAATCCCTGCCGGTCTCAAGTGCAGGCCGGTAGGATTCTTTATAACAACTTTAGCACTGACCATACTGAATTCCTCCAATCTTTCTACATACTGCCCATCTTAAAGGCCCTTATTGCTGTGCCGCGCTCTCTGATGTGCTTGGCGCAGTGGTGTCCTGCGTCTGTGGTGCAGACTCCGTATTCTCCTTCGCTACCGTTACATTAAAAGGCGTGTAAACGGTAACTTCAAACCCTTCAGCAATCTCAAAATGAAGCAGTCCAGGATATGTGCCCGGATTCAGATCGGAGACATCAAGAATTGCATTTAAATTTTCTTCTTTCAATGCATCTAAATCTTCCTTCAGCCCCTTTACAGTAACATCACAGGTCGGTTTATCAAAACTATAGCTGTAATCCGCGGACATGCCCTTTTTGTCCAGGTTATCCAACTGAAGGGTAAATACCCGGGTGGTCAGCGGCTCCACCTTCAGCTTAACGGATACATTTTTATATTTATCACCTGCAATGGTGGTATTCGGCGGGAGATACTGGCTTAAATCCAGCTGTACTACTTTATCCTTTGTTGCCCCGTCAATATTCAGTTTATCCGAAGCTACTGCGACGGACGAAAGAGAGGCAAGCACGGATTTGGTGCCTACGACTGAAACAGACTTCACATCTGTTTCAAGTCCTGTATAACGGTATCCCTTTGCAACCTGACCCGTAACTTCATAATTAAGGGACAGGTCCTTTGCTTTCAGTATCTGGACATAATAATCGATTTCCGACTTATTCACAGTCACCTTATCCGAAAGGTCCAGTTTATTGCCGTTGGCATCGTAAAAAAGAGGAGCAGCAGATGAACTGATATCTGAATTCACATTATTAGCAATCTGAATTTCCACTCCCATATGGTTGATCTGACCTACCAAAGATTCCGGTCCCTGCACGGTTACATTGTCCGGAACCAGGTTAATCGTCCCGGTAGCATAGCCATCCTCGGCTTTTCCCTTGGTATTCACCTGCAAATCAAATTTTTTGGTCTGCAGCTGTTCCGTTCTGATCCGGATCACCATGGGTTTTGCCGTAATGGTATCGCTTTTCACCAGACTTTCCTTATCTTTATTTATCTCTACTGTAATGGGAACTGCGCCCGTTACATTATAATCCTTTAAATCCACATATGCATGAAAGTCTGATGCCTTCACAAGAGACCGGTCTCTGGTCCTTACCTGATAGCTGACTGCCACCACATCCTTGCCGTCGATTTCATAGGTCAGGTTCGCCGCCTCTAAAGCTTCCTCATTACGGATTTCAACCGTAACAAACTGGGAATCGGTAATGACGGGGTTTGATATATTCACTACCGCCATCCACACTCCAACAGCGAGCACCAGCGACGCAACTTTCAGTCCAAGGTTATTTAACAGCTTTTCCTTCATTCTTACGCCTTCCCTTCAAAATCCTGAATCTGCTTCCTTCCTCTCCCGCCTGCTTTACGCCGGCCAGAATGGTCCGCAGCATATCCGCATCTGCAATCCTTTTTAATCCTCCCTCCAGCGCAACCGTCACCCGTCCGGTTTCCTCAGAAACCACGATGGTTATGCTGTCACTGACTTCACTCACTCCCACTGCCGCCCTGTGCCTGGTTCCAAGATCCTTACTGATCGTCATATTATCAGACAGGGGCAGATAACAGGTCGCTGCTGCCACCCGGTTTCCCCGGATCACCACAGCTCCGTCATGAAGAGGGGTGTTATGCTCGAAAATATTAATGAGAAGCTGGCTGCTGACAATTCCGCCTACTTCAATTCCTGTCCGCTCAATCTCTTTTAAGGAATCGGTCCGCTCAATCACGATCAGCGCTCCCGTCTTTACTTTTGCCATCTCAAAGGTTGCTTTTACCAGTTCATTAATGGTCTTATCCGTAAAGCTGGAATTATCTCTTCCATCGTCAAAGGTAAGAATTCCGGTAAAAGGATTCTTGCTTCCCAGCTGCTCTAACGCCTTTCTCAGTTCCGGCTGGAAGATCACAATCACCATGGTCACCGCCGGAGCAGCGATCTTATTAAGTATCCAGAAAATATTATCCAAGCGGAAAACGTAAGCAAAGACATAGAATACAAAGATTACAATGATACCTTTTAACAGTGTCCAGGCTCTCGTATTCATAATCCAGGTCAGAAGCTCATACAGCAAAACAGCTATGATAACAATCTCAACCAGATTTGTCTTTGATATCCTGGGAAGGAACGATACCCAGGAATACATCTTATCTAAAAAATTTGCCATGTGATCCACCTCCCTTTTTGTTCTTCTTACCTTTGCGGTCTCTGGAGTTTTCTGGCATTAATTTTTTGAACTTTTACATCAGGGGTGCTGACCGTCAGCTTGGGAACCGCCTTAACGTAATAATAATAATCATCATCTTCAAACTGGACGTATTCCGTACGTGTGTAATCTACTGTAAAAACGAAAAACGTATAGATTGCTGCAAGTATAACGGAAACAAGAACTCCTCCAAAGAGTTCCAGAACAGATACCGATACATCCGCTGTAATGTCTCCGATGAAAATAACACTAAGTTGGGCAATTGTACCTGCTATAATCGCCACTACCCAGGAATAATCCATGGACAGTCCTTTTATTATTACCACAATTAAAAGAGCCAGAGTAAAAGCAAGCACCATAATTAACATGAGTTTGTTCGCCAGCAGGCTCTTCATCAGCTGCATGAACTTCTGCATCTCATCCGCTGATAAATCATTGGTTAAAACTCCGGCATTCTGTTTTACATAAAGAAGGGTAAAATAAATAAAAACACCACAGCCTACCGGTATCACGGAAACAATTCCTCCGGAAAGCCCTACAATCAAAGGAATTGCATAAGGAATCTTTAAAAGGAAAAAAACCGGTGTTAAAACCAGAAGATAACTGTCTCCCGGCTGGAAGCCATAATACAGCAGGCCAACCACCAGAATAAATACAGCCATAACCAGGGTAACCTCCATTGATATGCCCGATAAATGGACAAGCATAAAACTGGCTGCCAAGAAGGAAATGGCTCCATAAGGCAGAAAAGAGCAGACCAAAGCCAGAACCAGAGGGATAAACGGTTCTGTCAGCTTCGTCATAAATCCAATATTCTTGTTCATCAAGGAAAAAGCCAGAAAACTGAAAATAAACTTGATAACAGGAGTGATATAGATTCCATACCTTGCATAAAACTCTTTTAGTCGTTCTCTTAGTACAAGAAGGCCCATCATGATGTACGCCCTCCTTTTATTCTTTTTATTGATCTGGTGTTTCCATCATATCGCTTGTCCAGTCTCTTTAATTTTGCCAGATAAACCTTCATTCCCCGGCTTGCATGTTCGTAACGCTTCATATATATATAGATGCTGATGGCCAGATAAAACGCCAGTCCGGCAGCGTATATGATACCAATCCTTATTCCCGTTCCCGTCAGACTCGTTAAATCCATGGTATTCAGCCAGCGCTCCATGTAATAGAGTCCCCATAAAAGGAGGCAGGATAAAAAACTAAAGGTGTAGCTGAAAAAGGAGCGGAACAGCTTGCTGCTGACATAGTCACTTTTGAAGTACCGGTTAATCGGAAATATTCTCTTACCTTCCTGTTTCTCAAACATGGCGAGATTGGTCATGATTTTTATTTTTTCTTCACTCAGCATATGGTCTCCTCACTATACCATAAGATATCACCCTATTATAGCATAGAACATGATACTTTGCGAGCCTATTAAGGAATTTTTTATTTTTTGAAAAAAAAGCACAGCAAAGCTGCTGCGCTTTTTACTCATATCTTAAGGCTTCAATGGGATCTTTCCCTGCCGCTTTCGAAGCCGGATATATTCCAAAAAACAGTCCCACCAGTGCAGAAAATCCAACCGCCACTAAAATTACCATCGGTTTGATTACAACTGTCATTCCAAGAAGTGTCCCTCCAAGCAAAACCAGTCCTGCTCCCGATATGACACCAATGATTCCCCCCATTGCAGAAAGAATGGCCGATTCAGTCAGAAACTGGACCATAACATCCCATGTTTTTGCTCCAAGAGCCTTACGTATGCCGATTTCCCGGGTTCGTTCTGTCACGGAAACCAGCATAATATTCATGATTCCAATACCGCCAACTAAAAGTGAAATCGCTGCAATTCCGCCTACTGCCGCAGACAGACCGCCCATAACCTGATCAACGCTTCCCATTTCGTTTGATACGGAATAAAAGGTAACATCCTCTCTCTTTCTGTTTTTGGTATTTGCTATATATTGGGAAAACCGGTCAGAAAAAGCAGACATATCGGTTCCTTCCTTCGCGTAAAGCCTGATATTGTAATTAAAATCATTGGGCCAGACTAACAAAGTCTCAGGCATATAGCCTTCTTTCTTATCATCGGACCCGCCTGCCATCGCTTCAAATGGATTCTCCTCCTTGCGGTACACCCCCACCACGTCATAATCTTCTGTATCTCCGTAAATAGTCGTCCGGAAAGTCTTTCCTACAGCATTTTCCGTACCGAACAACTCTTTCGCGCCTTTCGCCTCCAGAACAACATGATTTTTTCTGCCCTTTATGTCCGCCTCATTTAAATTCCTGCCGTATATGATATTTATCTTATGAACGTCGGGATAATTGGCGCGAATACCCTCAAACGCGAATTTTACCTTGTTTCTGCCGAAAACAGCTTCCGCATTCTGCCGTGAGTCGCAGTCAATATAACTGATCTCATCTCCGTAAACTTCTTTGATCCGGTCTATATCATCCACGTTGAAATAATCGCTGTCTCTCATCTCACTGCCGTCGGAGGGCCAGATATATACAGAAGCAAGGGTTGTTCCCGCGTCCTTGTAGATATCAGAAACCATAAACCTCATGGTATCACCGATGGATACAATGGCAATGACTGATCCGATACCAATGATAATTCCAAGCATGGTAAGAAGAGACCTCATTTTGTTCGCTTTTATGGCATGAACTGCCATAGTCATATTTTCAAACAGCATGCTTCCTCCTATTCATACCTCAAAGCTTCTATCGGATCTGCCTTTGCCGCTTTCGAAGCCGGATAAATACCGAAAAATATACCAACCAATCCCGAAAAACCAACAGCCAGAACGACCACGGAGGGTCTTACGATTACGGCTGTTTTTAAAACCGCTCCTCCAATCATTACAATCGTCACTCCGAGGATGATTCCAATGATACCTCCGCATGCAGACATCAGTGCCGATTCTGTTAAAAACTGAATCATAATATCCCTGGTTCTGGCACCAAGTGCTTTCCGGATTCCGATTTCTCTGGTACGCTCTGTTACAGACACCATCATGATGTTCATGATTCCGATTCCGCCTACCAGAAGAGAGATGGCAGCGATTCCTCCTACCGCTGCAGACATGGCGGAAAGCTGGGCATCCACACTTCCCATCTGATCTGCTACAGACCTGACCATTATTTCTGATTCTTTTCTTCCTTTTGTCTTTGCAATATATCTGGTTAACTCCGGAAGAAATTCATTCATATTCACTCCGTCGCGGACATAAAAGTTCAGCACCTGAAACTTATCGCCTTTTCTGCTGACAACGGTGTCAGGTATAAATCCGGCCTGCTTCTGTCCGTTGCCCAGAAGCATGGCAGCCATGGGGGATAAGTCTTTATGATATACGCCCACCACAGTATATTCCTGAGTGTCCTTATTGACAGTCATGCGGAAGGTACGTCCTACGCAGTCAGCAGTACCGAACAGCGCCACTGCACCTTTATCCTCCAGCACCACGTGGTTTGCCGCCTTTTTTACATCTGCTTCATTTATAAATCTGCCGTAAATAATATTCTGCGGCTGAACGTTCATATAATTACTATCGACTCCCTGAAACTCGAACTTTACCTTCTTTAAGCGGTTCACAGCCTCTGTATCCGCACTGGAATTACTGTCAATATACTCGATCTTATCATGAAAGATCTCTTTTACACGCTCCATCTCATCTCTGTCAAAATAATCGGAGGACCGGAAATCTGTGACTTCCCATGATACCAGAATAAGCGCCCGGTTAATCCCCACGTCTTTATAAGCATCTGTAAAAACATTTCTCATGCTGTCTCCTACCGATACAATGGCAATCACTGCACCGATACCGATAATGATGCCCAGCATGGTAAGAAATGAACGCATTTTATTGGACTTTATGGCATGCATTGCCATACTCATATTTTCTCTCAGCATAATGCTTCCCCGCTCTGATTCGACACCGGAATATTGGGAGTATCACTGACCAGACTGCCATCCTTAAAGCGGATAATCCGGTTGGTGAATGCCGCAATATCCTCTTCGTGAGTAACTAAAACCACAGTTGCGCCTTCGTTGTGAAGCTTGGAGAACAATTCCATAATTTCTACCGATGAAGCTGAGTCTAAATTACCGGTGGGCTCATCTGCAAGAATGAGCGGCGGTTCATTGGCGAGAGCTCTCGCAATCGCAACCCTCTGCCTCTGACCTCCGGAAAGCTCATTGGGCATATGTTCATATCTGGTTCCCAGGCCTACCCGTTCCAAAAGCTCCAGCGCCCTTTTTTCCCTAGCTTTTTTTGAAATATGGGCATATGTCATGGGAAGCTCCACATTCTTCAAGGCTGAGGTTCTGGATATTAAATTAAAGGACTGGAAAACAAATCCGATCTTACGATTCCGGATGGCAGATAAATCATCAGACGGCATGTCAGCTGTATCGATGCCATCCAGATAATAATGACCCATGGTAGGCCGGTCCAGACACCCAAGTATATTCATCAGCGTGGATTTTCCGGAGCCTGACTGGCCCATGATGGCCACAAACTCTCCCCGCTTAATTGTTAAGTTCACCCGCTTTAATCCCAAAACCTTAATGGAACCGGTATCATATATCTTTACCATATCAACCAGTTTAATCAGATCCTCGCTGACATTCTGGGTAATGTAGTCAGGTATCACTTCTTTCTTTTTCCACATACAGCATCCCCCCTACGGCTGAGACGGAAGCGCATGTACCGTCATTCCATCTGTGATCATGGAGGATGGAGCTTCAATCAGCTGAAGACCTTCTGTCAGAGCACCCTCTTCTTCCGGAATAATCTCCGATTCAATATCACTTTCCACACCTGTTTTTACAGGAATGTATTTCACAGTGTTATTAACGACTGAGGCTACCGCCATACTCCCATCGGGATTCTGGATTAATGCTGATATGGGCACTACCCATGCATCTTCGGCTTTCTGCAGTTCAATTCTGGCCTTCGCCGTAATTCCGGCAATCAGCTTTGAGTTCTGATCAATAATACGGATGGTGGTAGGAATAACACGTTCCGTAGAACCGCCGCCCTTCTCTTCTCCTGTTGGTGAGATTGCAGTGACTTCCCCTTTTACGGTCTCACCATTTAAGATGTCGGCATTGATATCAACCGGCTGCCCCACTTTTACTTTACCGATGGAATATTCGCTGACATTGATCTTCATCTCTAACACATCCAGATTGTTAATGATAAACATGGGTTTGTCATCGTCTGTTTTATCTGCAAAACGGCCCACCTTACAATTTACACGCACAACGGTTCCTGCGATCGGACTGTTGACTTTTGTATTTTGCAGCGCTTCTTTTTTCTGTTCCAGCTCAAATGCTTCTTTTTCAATCTGCAGAGAATAGGATTCATTGGCAACCGGTTTTCCATCTTTCAGAGTATAGGTGGTCATCTCCCTTGCTTTATCATTCATGTTATTGGAAGCTGTTTCCAGCTCAACGCCTGTTGCACTTCCTCCCTGGTAAAGAAGGAGCGTCCTGTTGTAATTTGCTTTTGCCGCCTCAAAATCCTGCTTTGCCTTGGCATAACCATTTTCTGCTTCCAGCTGCTTATCCTTATATGTACTGACAGCAAGATCATAAGCATTCTGTGCGATATCCACCTCTTTTTTCGCATCTTTATCATCAAGAGTGGCCAGCAACTGCCCCTTTTCTACCCTGTCACCCTCTTTAACCGGAAGCTCCAGAATCTCAGCATGTAAATTGGAAACAACCTCCACGCTGTCGGTTCCCTGTACCGGACCGCTTACGGAAAGGATCTCCGTAACCTCACCTTTCTTTAATGGTGTAACCGTAACAGGCATTACCGCACTTTTTCCGCTTGCAGCACTGCGAAAGGCAATAAAAAGGAACACTGCAGCAATCGCAGAGCCCACGATTATTTTTTTCTTCCTGCTCCATTTTTTCTTAAACAGCTTTTTCTTCTTTTTACCTGCATGCTCCTCAGACATCAGATTCTTAAGTTCTTTTTCAAAATCATCATCAGCCATAGGTCCGGTCTCAGCCACCAAAACCTCTTCATCTTTTTTCTTCTTGAACAATTTCATGCCCGTACCCTCCATATCAGTATCAGTCTCTATCTTATTATAGCGGGGGGTTATAATGAATTAAATATTAAAATTCTTATAATTTTCTAAATTTTTCCAGTCAATTTGAAAAAAACTGCTATAAGGGGGTATTTTCCCTTAAGCAGTCTTCTATTACAGTTTTAATTTTTTAAAATAATAACCATACTTTTCAGAAATAGAAACGTGGCAATTAAAAATAAAATTCCTGCTGTCTCATAAAGATAAGGAACGGGAAAATGCTTTAATCCCCATAGCACAAATACGAGGAATGCATCTCCTTTTAAATAATTACTGAACAAAATACTGACCCGTTCTTCTTTCTGAGATAATTCGGTTTCTCCAGCCAGTAGCCAGCGGACTTGCTGACAGCCGAAAACAACGGACAATGACACAAAGACCAGACCTGCAAAAATCATAAAATCATCACTGCTTCCCGATCCATGTATTTACCAGATCTTCATTCTCATCCATCCATTTTTTAGCCGTCTCGATGGGTTCCGCCTTACTGTCCTCAATCTTAGCCATTAAATCAGATAATTGCTCATCGGATAATTTGAAATTCTTAATAAATTCGGCTGCTCCCGGCATGTCTTCCTCAAACCCTTTCCGGCTGTATGCATGTATGTTTTCTGCATCACCGTAAATCCCCTGGGGATCTTTTAAAATCTTTAAATCCCACCGTGCAAACATCCAGTGAGGCGTCCAGCCAGTTACAACAATTGGTTCCTTATTATCAATTGCCTTTTTTAAAGATGCGGTCATTGCAGGACCGCTTCCGCTTACCAGCTGATAATTAAGACCATACTTGTCAATTGTTGACTCTGTGGCATTCATAATTCCGGCTCCGGAATCAATTCCTATAATTTTTCCGCCAAACTCGTCTTTTTTGTCATTTAACTGATCAATACTGTCAATCTCAACATAAGACGGAACTACGAGACCAATACCTGCATTTTCATATTCAACGCCCATATCTACAATGTCTTTTCCATACTTATCCATATATTCCTTATGTGTAACGGGCAGCCACGTATCCAGGAACAGATCTGTATTTCCGCTTGCCAGCGAGGTGAAAACAGGCGCCACATCTGCAAGTACCATATCTACATCATAACCCAGTTTATTTTCAAGTATTGCCGCTGCCAGGTTCGTCATGGCAATTCCTTCAGACCAGTTCACATACCCGATTTTTATCTTCTTTGTCTCCACCTTGCTGCTGTTGGAGGAAGAGGAACATCCGGTTATCAAACCTGCCGCTAATCCTAATGTTAATACACATGCTAAAATTTTCTTCATTTAATCTTTCCTTTCCTGATTCCTGATTGATTGTTCACTACTTTGAGGCTTTCCCTTTTTTTGATTTGCCTACACTTTGTGTGATCCGGTCTAATATCATCGCCAGAATTACTACAGCAAGACCGCCTTCAAAACCATCACCGATCTTCATCTGGGATATTCCCTTCAATACAACATCACCAAGTCCTCCTGACCCAATCATGGCAGATATTACAACCATTGACAGGGACAGCATAATGGTCTGATTTAAACCAGCCAGAATTGTGGGCATTGCTAAGGGAATCTGCACCTTAAAGAGCATCTGTTTCTGGGTTGCTCCAAAAGACTTGGAGGCCTCCACCACATCGGCAGGCACCTGTCTGATCCCCAGACTTGTCAGACGTACAATCGGGGGCATGGCAAATATGATCGTTGCAACAGCACCTGGCACCGGACCCAGGTCAAAAAAGTAAACGGCTGGAATCAGATACACAAATGCAGGCATTGTCTGCATGAAATCCAGAACCGGCCTCATTATTTTATTCAGCCGGTCACTTCCTGACATCCAGATGCCCAGAGGGACACCAATCATAAGGGCAATTAAGGTTGCCGTTGTAACAAGGGCAAATGTACTCATGGTCATTTCCCATAATTCTATACTTTTAATAATCAGACAGCCTGCCACTGAAAATATTGCTGTTCTCTTTCCAGCTGTAAAGTATGCAAGCGCTGAAATCATAACCAGCATAATAACAAACGGTATTCCAATGTATATAAACTCAAATCCATTTATAATCGCCTCTATGCCTGTTTTTATCCCTGTAAAAAACGACGACCAGTGGATCGTCATCCAGTCAACACCCTTTTCTACGTAAATTCCAATTGGAAGTCTAATCATATACTGCCTCCTCTCCCATTATTCCGGCCAGTACGGAAACCTTAAAGATAATTCCCAGGATTCTGCGTTCCTCATCAGCTACCACAACCGGATATTTTGAATTCATAAATAATGGTATTAAATCTTCAATCAAAGCATCAGGTGTAACTTCACAGATATCACGATCGATAATATCACTTAAATCATCCTTGCCGGATTTGATTAACTGCATGGTATCTTCAATCGTGATAATGCCCTTTAATTTCTTTTCTTTATCTACCATAAAAACACTGGATATGTTGGCTTCCGTCATTTTTCTGACTGCCACTCTGGCACCGTCTTTGGCGTATACCAGTGTGCCTGCAGGTTTCATAATCGAACCGGCAGTTACGACTTTTACCCGGTTTACCCCCTGAACAAATTCTTTTACATAATCATTGGCAGGGTTCTTTAAAATCTCTTCCGGCGTTCCGATCTGAACAATCTCTCCGTCCTTCATAATCGCAATTCTGTCACCTATTTTTAATGCCTCATCAAGGTCATGGGTGATGAAAATAATTGTTTTCTGCATTTTAGACTGAAGAGAAAGCAATTCATCCTGCATTTCTTTTCGAATTAATGGATCCAGTGCGCTGAATGCTTCATCCATCAGTAAGATATCCGGATTGGTAGCCAATGCTCTTGCCAGACCCACCCGTTGCTGCATACCTCCGCTGAGTTCAGATGGCATGGATTTTTCATAACCCTTCAGCCCTACCAGTTCCAGAGCTTCGATTGCTTTCTTTGTACGGTCTTCCAGCTTTTCGTTTTGTATTTCAAGACCAAATGCCACATTTTCTTCAATGGTGCGGTGGGGCAGCAGCGCAAAGTTCTGAAATACCATACCTATCTTTTTTCTTCTTACTTCTCTTAACTGTGCCTTATCACATTGCATGATATTTTCATTATCAATATAGACTTCTCCGCTGGTGGGTTCGATCAGGCGGTTGAGGCATCTGATTAAAGTCGACTTTCCGCTTCCGGAAAGTCCCATGACTACAAAGATTTCTCCTTCTTCCACTGCAAAGCTTGCATTATTTACACCAATCCCATGATCTGTTTCTTTTAATATTTCATTTTTAGACTGGCCTTTTTTTAATCGTTCCATCACTCGGTTGGGGGTGGCACCAAATATCTTATACAGATGCTTCACTTCTAATTTGGTCATATATCGCTCTATTCTCCTTTTCTTTTATTTTACAAAACTGGCATACCAAACGATCAATATCCTCACTGCAACTATTGTTTAAAAAAAACGAAAACAAAAATAAACCGTAATATTACGTCCCATAACTGAAGAGTTGATTATCTAAGGGGATTTTTGATTTGTAAAAGATTAAAAGAATACTGATACCAGCTGCATTTTAACTAATTTGTTAGTCTTCTGTGAATTAGACCGAATTAACAACTTGATAGTTTTAATAAGTTGTCACTTTTAAAAATATAACATAATTATTAAGGTCTGTCAAGTTTCTTAACATGTTTTACTCTCCGGACCAAAAATAAGGCCGCAGGATTCTGGTGAGATTCCTGCGGCCTTACGGTCTTACTTTTTATCTATTTATCGGGATATAAAAATTTCTTTACACGGTCTGCCGTATCATCCTGGGCAATGAAATAAATGGTATCGCCCTCCGTCAGCGCTACATATGGTCCCGGTGATTTCATCACCATGTCCTTTCTGCTTACAGCGATCACAGTCGCGCCTGTATGCTGCCAGAACTGTATCTCCGTTACCGTCTTATTTAAGTAAATGCAGTCCTTTGTGATCCGGATCTCAAATGGCATAAACGGATTCATGGACCGGAAATGAACCGAAGCTTCAATCAGATCATTCATACACTCATTTAGGTAGTCCATCTCTTTCTTCTGGCGGGCTACACTTTTTAATAAATTCTCTTTAATGGTATCAATGGTCTCCAGCTTGCTGTTCTGCTGAATATAATCCGCCGCTTTTTTCTGGGATCTTATAATAATACCGCTGCCCTTTTCCGATGATACAATCCCTAAATCACTGAGTATGCAAATGGCCCTGCGGGCAGTTTCCGGCGAAACGCCGTACTGGCTTGCAAGTGAGGAGCGGGCATATATCTTCTCACCTTCTCCGTATTCTCCATTGGCAATGCGGGCCGCCACTTCGATTGCAATCTGCTGGTAGCGGGGAATAACGGTTCTGGTCTTTGGCTCTATGTCCATGTGATTATCATTTCCTTTTCTGAATTATAATATAAAACAGATTTAGTATAGCTTAAAACCAGACGAAAAACAAGCCATGTTAATTCTCATTTTCACCATCTGCATCCATGAGAATTTCCAGAATTTTAACAGCTTTCTGATAACTGATATCTTCCACCTGGTGGAGGCGGTTAACTACCTGCTGCGTAATCAGTCCCTGCTCCTCTTTTTCTTTCCCATCAGCAGAAGCGTAGTAAGTAATGCCGTTTGTCAATTTTACATAATCTTCTGTAATTTCTTCTACATTGTAACTGTTTTCATGATCTTCCTCACAGACCGTAATCTTGTCACCAATACAAAGATTCATACCATAACCTCCCATGGAAAAATTAGAATAAAGATAACTATTACTAATATAGCACAATTCTAAAGAAAAAAACAGTATTGCCAACCTTGTTTATTTTTTTATACAGCTTTCTGACATTCTAATTATATTACACCTTACCTTTTTCTGGCAAAGAACACATCCCACATTGTATACACGGTTCTCCATCTACGCAGACAACCTGATTAACAGCTTTATATTCCATAATTTTATTCTCCAAAAACGCCCCTGCACGTTCTATATCGGTTTGATCTGGATGCCTGCGCGACTCCTCATGGCGCCTTATTCCCTCATTATTTAAATAATGAGGGTGTTCCGGTGGCAATGTTTTTCGATATTCCGTCCGCTGAATGTCAATTTTTCCCTGGGACAAAAATACTCCCATACAGATGTTATTCTCCGAAATCAATTGAAAAACGGCTGTTTTCACCTTACTTCCGTACCCGCTGTCAGGGTATCCCCCCATGGTACCAATTGCTATAATCTTTTTATTTTTACAGTGTTCTAAAAACACCCGGCTGGCATAATCCAAATTACCGCGCCGGCACCAGAAAAACAGAATCACTAATTCACCTGTTTCATCAGAAGAGGTGATCAATTCATTGTCATGCAAAGAAAACAACCAATTTTTTCTGCTCAGAATCTCTAACACGCCTCTTGCAAGCTTCTCCGTATTTCCTGTCAGCGATGATAAATAAACGTAAATTTTATCGTTCAACTTTTTCACCTGTCTTTTTTACTATTTTAACTTTACCATATATTTAAAAATGGTATGTTGCACATGCAACATACCAAAGATGAAATGCCTAAAAATTCATCTTTTCTTCCTGCCATTCCCTTAATACTGCAGCATTATTTTCAATCTTATTTCAATGCAGTGCTTCCTCAATTTAATCATCTCTTTCCGTGTGAAAATAATTATAATCTTAATTTAAAAATTTGTAAATGCCATTATTGGGTAGAAAAAACTTGCATAAGAGCTGTATTTATGTTATGCTAGCTGAGCAAAATTTAAATATGGTACAAAATTGGAAACGCACACTCCTTCTGGATGATAACGAACAACACATTCATTATATTCCAGGAGGATTTTTTATGCCAAAAAACAAATTTCAAGACGTCGTTTTTACTGCCATTATGGCAACTGTTATGGTATGCGGAATGATTGTCTACAATGTTGCACTGAATATGGGAGGTGTTACCAGCGAGACATTTCTCGCAGCGCTTCTCGAAATGCCGATTATGGTTCCAATTGCTTTTATTTTAGAGTTCTTTGTGGTAGGAAAACTGGCAAAAATGCTTGCTTTTAAAGTTGTAAGACCGGAGGACCGGCCTCAATTTATTACATACGCGATCTCAATCTGTATTTGCTGCATCATGTGCCCGGTTATGAGTCTGATTGCCACAATTCTTTTTAAAGAACCTGATTTCGGAACCTGGATACAGACATGGGCGATGAATTTCCCAATGGCAATTTTATTTCAGATGTTCTATTGCGGACCTTTTGTAAGACTTATATTTCGATTAATTTTTAAGGAAATATGAATATCATAAAAGCAGGCAAAAATTCATCTGCCTGCTTTGCCTATTACTATTTATGATTTTTCAGATTTCTCACAACTATAATTATGGTTCCCAGAATGATGATGATGCCACTTGCCAACAGGACTGTGGAAGTAACTGGACTCGGCTTTGCTGCTATAAATATAGACGTTGGACCATCGGCTCCGCCAATCACTGTAACCGCCTTATTTCTTGTAAACAATGCACCGGCTATTACCAGAACACACCCGGCTATACCTGTAAAACCACAAATCCATTTCATCATTTCCGCTCGCCCCTTTTTTGATTATTTTAGTACTTTATAATAAATATATCAAATTGCCGGAGCTTTGTACAGTTAGTAGATGTTTCTTCTATAATTATAACTTTTATTCTTTATTTCAGAAAAGCAGCAGGGGCTGTTACTTTTTCATTCCGGATCTTTTTTATCAGCTCCGGCACAATCTTTTTCCAGTCTCCCACAATCCCATAGTCTGCCACATCAAAAATAGGAGCCGTTTCATCCTTATTGACAGCAATTATGATATCAGACTCTTCCATACCCGCCACATGCTGGATTGCTCCTGAAATACCAATGGCAAAATATACAACTGGCCTCACAGTCTTTCCGGTCTGTCCTACCTGCATATCCTTGGGCTTCCAGCCCGCATCTACAACCGCGCGGGAACAGCTGACCTGACCATTAAGAGCAGAAGCCAGTTCTTCCAGTAAACCAAAATTTTCCGGTCCGCCAATCCCCCTTCCTCCTGACACCAGTATTTTGGCATCCATGATGTCAGCGCACTCCGCTACCGATTTTACAATATCCAGTATCTCAACATATTTGTGATCGGGTGTGAATCCGGGATCAAATTCTTCCACGATTGCCTTCCGGTCTTTTATGGGTGTGATTGCCTGCATTACCCCGGGACGCACAGTCGCCATCTGGGGACGGTGGTTTGGGCACGCAATTGTGGCTATGGTGTTGCCGCCAAAGGCCGGTCGGGTCATCAGAAGCTGGTTGTGCTTCTGTTCTCTGCCTGCCACCGGTTTTAACGGAAAATCCCCAATCTCCAGTTTGGTACAGTCTGCAGTGAGCCCTGTAGCAACCCTGGCTGAAACTCTTGGTCCCAGATCACGGCCGATTGCAGTCGCACCCACCAATACAATCTCCGGTTTGTATTTCTCAATCACACCGGCCAGCGCATGGGTATATGGTTCTGTCATGTACTCCTTTAACACCGGATTATCAACCACGATGACATGATCCGCCCCGTATTCAGCCAGTTCATCTGTCATCTTTTTTACACCGGAACCTAACAGGACCGCCGTAACATCGGTCTCTAAACTTTCTGCCAGTTCCCTCGCCTTACCTAACAGTTCCAATGCAATCCTGCTAAGTTCATTATCTACCTGCTGGGCAAATATGTATACACCCTTATACTCCTCTAAACCCATTTTATTCACCACTTTTCTTTCCATATTAGATGATATGTCTTTCTCTAAGTTTGTTCATAATATAATCAACTGACTCCGGCACATCCAGATTCACAACCTCTCCGGCACCCTTTCTCACTTTGTCAGATGCCTTTGCAATCTGGGTGGGGGACCCTTTCAGACCAATATTGCTGTCATCAACCTCTTTTAAATCCTGTCTTCCCCACACGGTAATCTCTGCAGCATAGGCATCGAATATGCCGCCCGGCGTCATATACCGGGGAGAGTTGAGCTCAGAGAGAGCGGTAATTAAGCATGGCATCTTTGCTCTGAGCAGATGATATCGGTCTTCAAACTGACGCTCTGCAACCACATATTCCCCTTCGATCTTTAAATTCTGTACATAGGATATGACCGGGATATCAAGGTGCTCGGATAACTGAGGTCCCACCTGGGCTGTGTCGCCGTCAATAGCCTGACGCCCAGTGATAATCAGATCATAGTCAAGTCTTTTAAGGGCTCCTGCCAATGTGGAGGAGGTTGCCCATGTATCAGCGCCTCCCAGTACCCGGTCTGTGACAAGAATTCCGTTGTCTGCTCCCATTGCCAGAGCTTCTCTTAAAACCTCATCTGCTTTGGGAAGACCCATTGTAATAACTGTCACCTTTGCACCGTACTGGTCTTTTAATTTGAGGGCTGCCTCAAGACCCGCCTTATCGTCCGGATTCATGATTGCCAGCATGGCACTTCTGTCAAGTGTCCCGTCCGGATTAAATTTTACACCGCCTTTTGTATCAGGCACCTGTTTTATGCAAACAACAATATTCACTGTGTATCCTCCTTATTTTAGCACGTCGCTGGAAATCACCATAAGCTGTACCTCGCTTGTTCCCTCGTATATCTCCGTTATTTTCGCATCACGCATCATTCGTTCCACATCATATTCCCGGATATATCCATAGCCTCCGTGGAGCTGAACCGCTTTTTCCGTTACTTCCATGGCAGTCTTTGCTGCATACAATTTGGCCTTTGCAGCTTCCACACTGTATGTCTTCTGGGTTTCCTTTGCGAAAGCGGCTTTGTATACCAGCATTTTAGCCGCCTCTATCCTGGTTGCCATATCCGCCAGCTGAAACTGGGTATTCTGGAACTGTCCCAGCGCACGTCCGAACTGTTTTCTTTCTTTCACATATTTTACAGCGGATTCAAAAGCCCCTTCTGCAAGGCCAAGTGCCTGAGCAGCAATGCCGATTCTTCCGCCGTCCAGTGTATGCATGGCAATACCAAACCCCTTACCCTTCATTCCCAAAAGGTTTTCCTTCGGTACTTTGCATTCATCAAATATAAGTTCATAGGTGGCAGACCCCCGGATTCCCATCTTCTTTTCCTTGGTTCCAAATGAGAAGCCGGGCGTTCCTTTTTCCACAATAAAAGCGGATATCTCCTTTGATTTTTTTCCCCGCTTTTCAACGGTTCCTGTCACCGCTATGATGATATAGACATCTGCTTCCTTTCCGTTGGTAATAAAGCACTTGGAACCGTTAAGTACCCATTGTTCCCCGTCCAGATAAGCTTTTGTCTGTTGTCCCTGGGCATCGGTTCCAGCTCCCGGTTCTGTCAGTGCAAACGCTCCAAGCTTCCGGCCTGCCGCCAGATCAGGTATATATTTTTGCTTCTGTTCCTCTGTCCCGTATGTAAGAATGGGATCTATACAAAGGGAAGTATGGGCTGACAGGATCACCGCTGTGGTTCCGCATGCCTTTGCCAATTCTTCCACGCACATGATGTAAGATAATACATCACAGCCCTGCCCGCCGTACTCCTTTGGAACCGGTATTCCCATCAACCCGCATCCAGCCATCTTTTCTACGGTTTCCCTGGGAAATATTTCTTTCTCATCTACCTCATGCGCCATTGGCTTCACCTCATTTTCAGTGAAACTTCTGTACAGCGATTGTGCCAGAAGATGTTTTTTTGATAAACTAAAATCCATATCCTGCTTCTCCTTTTACACACCGGCATAAATGCCGTTATTTACGTTCCATTTTGTTGTATGCCGTTGTTTCCAGTTCTTTATACAGGGTTTTTCCAGATTCATTTTTAGGGATTTTATTCCTATACCTTACAGCTGCTGCCCTGCCGATTCCAGTTACGTGGTATAAGTATTCCAAAATCCCCTCCCCTTCGTCTGGTAATAAGCAATCCGTGTAAATCATAAGATTGTCATCGCTTCCCACACATGCAAAATCAATTCCTTCATATTGTTCCTTCAAAAGCCGTTCCACTTCTTCCAGATTCACCCTGCTGCCGGACACTTTGATAAAGCGTTTTTTTCTGCCTGTTATATAGTAATACCCCTCGCTGTCCCGACTGGCTATATCCCCGGTATGCAGAACTCCCTTCCATTCATCCTTTTTTATAAGATCGTCTTTGCAACAGGCGTAACCAAGTGTTACATTCTTCCCCTGATATACCAGTTCCCCCGGTATGTCTGGCTCTATGACCTCATTGCCCCGGTCATCCTCCAGCCAGAATCTGCCGCCCGGTATGGCAATTCCCATGCTTCCGCACTTCTCCAGCGATTTATCAGCAGGGAGATACCCCATTCTAGCTGTTGCTTCCGTCTGACCGTACATAACAATGAATTTCCTGTTGGTCTGTTTTGCGTAAAGGGCAAATTCTTTGTGCAGACTGGGCGGCAGCTTACCGCCTGCCTGTGTCATGGTTTTTAAATCCGGCAGATCCATATCCATAAAACCAATCCGCTTTAAAATCTGGTACGTGTAGGGTACACCGGCAAGTGACGAAGCCTTCTTCTCCCTTGCAAAATACCAGAAGGCCGGCTCCAGCACTCCATATGTGGTGAGTAAAAGCGTACAGCCCATTAAAACATGGCTGTTAATTATGGACAAACCATATGTATAATTCATGGGTAATGTGGTAATTGGCCGCTCATTGGCATCAATTTTCAGATAGCTGGCAATGGATTTCCCATTGGCATCAATATTCCCGCTGCTTTGCCTGACCAGCTTTGGGCTGCCCGTACTTCCTGATGTAGTCAGCAGAAGGGATAGTTCACAATACAGGGCTGGCGGCAGTTTTTCATTTCTTCTGCAAAGACAGTAACCGCCAAACAGCCATAGGACCTCGCTGCCTTCTGCCTTCTCAATGCAGGTTTTTGGTATGTACAGGAAGGCAGGCTGATATTCCCTTATGAGACCATTTAAAAGGCTTGGGTGGATATGACTATCCAGCATCAGAGGGACAATTCCTGTTTTCAGACAGCCAAGATAACCAAGCAGTGACTCTATGGTATTCTCACAGAGGATAAAAATCAGTTTTTTTCCCCCAACCTTACTATACAGTTCTCCTGAAAATGAATCCAGCTGATCGTATGTAACGTTCCTGTCCTTGTCATCCACTGCCAGAAGTCTGTCACCATATATCTTTTCCTTATCAAACAGATGCATCTTGCGCTTCCCTTCCGATCTGTCTGGACAGCACAGCGACGATATCCTGGCCATCCCATACAGGATCCATATCCGCCGCCCATCCGGCCGGCACGATCCGGTGGACTCCCAAGAGATGATTCTTTATTACAAAATCCACTATTTCCTGTTCTTCTATTCCATGGTATGTTATGGTCTGAAGACGGCTTGAGGCCAGACGGGTGACGGCTTTTCTCCAGTCTCCCCGGTATTCGAAAAACATACCAAAGGCACCCCGAAGCTGATCAGTGTTTGAGGGAATGTCCGGCAGCCTGATTGTATACAGGCGGTTCCCATAACGGCTGATCTTTGTTTCCCCTTCCAGTGTCATGGCATATCTGCACAGCAGTTCATATTTTATCATGGCTTTATTGGCTGTCAGATCATAAGACCGGGCTTCTCCCGCAACTGCATTCCACCAGCGCACTCTGGCGTTTTCTGCTTCTTTTGATTCTTCATCCTGGTTCCAAATGACAAATACAGGGCTGGAACAGGCATTCTGATCCAAAAGATAGGTGTCGTTATAAAACCTTCGGGCGAGATTCATTAATTCCTCCTCTGACATATATCCCAACTGCAAGGTATTCAGGATGCAGATGGAATACCGGTCCGGAAAATTCAGCTGCACCGCATCCGGCCTGATAGGCATGGATCTGATTTCCATTATGGTACGGTCACCTCCCCATACCACACAGCCTGCGCAGCCCGAAAGCGCCTCTCTCACTGCCAGGGAATCTCTCTGGCTGGAAAAGACAGATATCCGCCTGCGCATCCCCTTGTATTCAGGGCGTTTTAGAATACAATCCATGATGCGGCACAGGATTTGATCCTGTTCCTGGCATTTGGAAGAGATACGGACTGAGCAGCTGTTGCCTGCCAGCAATCCCATGACAAGGCTGTAGCCAAACAATACCGGAACATTTGCGGCTGATATATGAAAAATAATTCCCCGGCCCAGACGGGACCGCCCATCTTCATACCGTTTTCCGAATTCCTCCATATGGGATCTGCGGCACCAGAAACCAAAGGCCGCCAGCTGTTCATATTGTTTTCTCTCTCTGCGTATTTCACTGGACAGCTGCCCCAGAAAATCCAGTACCGGAGCTGCAAATAGTTCCCACGGCTCTGTCTCCGGCTGTCTTACCCCTGCCAGAATCACCACTTCATCCTTCATAGGTATCACTGCACCCCCTGACCGGGGCCTGTTTGATTCTCCCCGTTACCTTAAAATATTTACCCAGGCGTCCGCACAGGCAGTCATCCTCCCCTATGATAATCCCTTCATCCTCCGTGAGTATGGAGTGTCCCGGATAGGACCGGGGCAGGAGAGATAAAATCTGGATGATGCCTTTTTCCCCGTATTCACAGGGAGTAAAATCTACTGCCCTTCTCGTTATAATGTCCGAATAAACACTGGCATGAAGATTACCGCAGGGGCATTCCATGTAGATGCAGCCCGTCTGTTCGGCCATTCCATAATAATTATGGATGCGGCTGATCCCTGTCACCGAATAAATCCGCTTTTTAAACTCATCAGAGGAAACCGACTGGCTTATCAGCTTCTTCCATCCTCCTCCATGGACAAGGACAGCATTTTCCAGTTCCAGCTTCTTTCCCTGTCTGGCGAGGGCTTCGTAGAAGTATTTCCAGATTATATATGTAAAACCAAAGACAAGTATCCGTGTATCTTTATATCGTTTCAGGAACGCTTCCACGGCCACCATATCCAGCTCCATGTCACTGGTGAGTGCATAGCATATTTTAGAGGAAAAAATAGAAAACCCCAGTATCCCGGCCCCTCTGGCGGAAAACATCTCCCTGTCTTTGAGCACATCCGGACTGTCGATCACAAGAAACGGGAGCCGCTGATCTCCAAAAAAATCTTCCCCTATGCCAGCCAGCGCTATCTGCTGGTATCTGGCAGTGTCTGTATCCAGAAAAACCTTTGATACCTCCTGTCCTCTTGTTCCGGATGATGTCATAGTTTTGAAAATATGACCTGGGGGAACGCTCATCAGTTCCATGCTCTTAAAGAGACCAATGGGCAGCATGGGGATTTCCTCTTCCTCCATGTTTCTGCCCGAAGGAATTTCCAGAGCTCTTAACAGCTTCTTATATGGCTGGCAGTGCTGTCTGTGGTATTCTGTCAGTTCTGTCAGCCATTCCCTGAACAATTCCCTTTTTTCTGCCCTGCCAAGGGAATATGGTTTCCTTGCCAGAATCATTTCATAATCCATGTCAATCTTCCCCTTTTCTTCAGATACTTAGCCGGTCACGGTCCTTAAATAATTACACCATATTTTTTCAGTACCTCTTTCCCTTTTTCATAGGAAGAAAAGTTCATAACATCTGCTGTATTAAAGTGAATATCAAACGTTTCTTCCAAATCTGTAACCAGATCCATATGTCCCATGGAATCCCAGGTGCGGATGCCCCTGTATTTTAAATCTTCTAAATCTTCCTTTTTAACCCTTAAATCTTTTATAAACAACTGATCATATTTTTCCAAATTCGTCATTGTCTGCTCCCTTTCTACTGAGACTGGCATTGTATCTGTCTTCAGACAGGTCCGGCTGCTATGAATAAGCGTTTCATCATCATCTGGCTGCAGCTGGACGTCAGCACCCGTTCCCCGTACTGATTTTTGCAGGTTCCACGAAATAATCCCACATAGCAGTCGTCCCGTTCCTCATATGAGAGGAATTCCACCGTGATTTCTATGGTATCCCCCTGATAAACCGGGCGGATGAATCTGGTGGCATGATCCATATACAACGTGCCGCTGCCAGGAAGCTCCGTTCCCATGACAGCGGATACCAGAGAATCCAGAAACATGCCGTGAACCGGAGGACGTTTAAATCCAGCCATGTCTGCAAATTCAAAATCCAGATGCAGCAGACTTTCATCTCCTGTAAGCGCTGCAAAGCTTTGTACATCCTCCCCGGTCACCAACCTCCGTCTCACTGCCTTCTCATAGAGGTGAAGAACTTTCTTTTCCCGGCCGCCAGAGGAAGAGCTTCTTTCCTCAGCCCGGATCTCCTGTTCCAGACGTATAAACCCCGTCTCTTCCCACAAAAGCACCAACTTTTTGCAATCCTTAAGACTGCTCACATCTGCGCACCTGCGGCTGCACCCGCAGACCACCATCCAAATGTCGCATACGGCTGCTGTATCTGAGGTAACATACTCATGTCCGGGGTTGGCTTCTCTGAATTTGCGGACCCTGCTGCATCTGTCATATACCGGATTACAGCCGCCGCAGAATTTAATTCCGATTCTCATGTCATTTCTCCCGCATCATTCTATTCCCGGGATTCCAGCATACACTGCAGCTTCTTTGCGGCTGCGCTCAAAGGCCGTTTGCTGTCACTGACAATGCATATATCCCGCCGTGGTATCTGCTCATACAGATTTATCTCCACAATTTCTCCCTTTTCAACCAGAGGCCGCGCAAATTCCTCCGGCACAAACCCGATCCCAAGATTCTTAAGGATAATCGGGAGAATCAGATCCATGGACGCTACCTCAATGGATGGACGCATGGTCAGACCGCAGGAACGGTAAAATTCCTGAAAGAACTGAAATGTGGTGGTATTTTCAGACATTGTTATTAGCGGCAGTTTTCCAACCTCTTCCAGATATACAACTCTGCCCTGATACTCTTTATAGATCGGACCCCCAACCAGCACGCTGTTAAAATCCTTTACCTTTACCACCTTCAGTGACTGTTCCTGGTCAAAAGGCGTGGTAATAATGGCCAGATCAATCTTTCCGGCTTTCAGCTCATTGAGTGTCTGAGGTGTGTTATAATTAAAAATATTTAATTTCACCTGGAGATACTGCTCCTGGAACTGCTTTAAGCTGGACACCAGGTAAGAAAGCATAGCCATCTGCGTCGCTCCCACATTGATATACTCATGCTGCTCCCCAAGGAGTTCTCTCAGTTTTTCCTCACCCTGTATCAGCTGCTGGCAGGCAGGCGCAACATAGCTGTAAAGCAGTTCTCCCTCCGCAGTCAGCGTAACCCCTTTTCTGGAACGGATAAACAGTTTGCACCCTAATATATTTTCAAGATTCTGCATGCAGTAGGTTACTGATGGCTGGCTGGTCACCAGGGCATTGGCAGCTCTGGTAAGATTTTTATATTTTGCTACGTAATAAAATATTTTGTAATGTTCAAAATTTGCAGTCATACCACTACTTCTTTCTAATCATTTTTTATCTTTATCCATCAAGTTTTCATATCATGGCTTCCATTGACAAACCAACTGCCCGCTGTTAAACTACAAGGAAAAGGAGGGGTTACAATGGAAGCTACAATTCAACAAATAGAAGCGGTTCTTGATACAAAAGTGCGTCCGGCATTAGCTGAGCATAATGGTAATGTGATCATACAAAGCCTGGAGGATCATATTTTAAAAGTAAGGTTAACCGGAAAATGTTCCGGCTGCCCTGCTGCCCACAGTACCAACGAGGAACTGATCACCGCTGAAGTACGGTCTGCTTTTCCTTCCATCCTTGATGTCATTCTGATAGAAGAAATCAATCCCGAATTAATTGATATGGCCCATAAAATACTGAACCATCAGATCTAGCGGTATCAATCTGACCCGGGACACCCCCGGGTCCCCACCGGCTCTTCCTCTCTTGCCTTATCGAGTTTGACATTTCTTACATAAAGCCACATATCAAATGATATTTCAGCAAAATTCAGCACATAAAAGAACCATGACAGGAAGAACAGCCAGTCGTAAGTGGCCGCATAATGGTACTGAAGAAACTTCCTTGCGATGCCAAATATATAACCGAGCCATATAAAAAACTCGAACTGAAGGCTTTTGCCTCTGGCCGTTCTTGATACATACGATTTATATACGGAAAACGGCCAGGATAAACCAAACCCCACGATCATAAGCGTTTCCAGCAAATCTGAGATCATTGTTACATTCATATAGTACCCCCTTGTATTTTGTTACAGTGCTTCCCCGAAACGCTTCTCAAATTCCACTGACAGATCATCCCGGAATGCAGGTGCCGCGATATTGATCAAAGCCCTTGCCCTCGCCCGTAAGGATTTTCCTTTTAAATGGGCGACTCCGTACTCTGTCACAATATAGTCCACATCATTTCTGCTTGTAGTAACAGCTGCTCCCTGTGTCAGAAACGGAACAATCTTTGATATGGTTCCTCCCTTGGTGGTGGCTCCGAAGGCAATGATTGACCTTCCGCCTTTGGATGCGGACGCTCCCCTTACAAAATCCATCTGTCCTCCCACTGCTGAGTACTGCTTCAGTCCGATTGTTTCTGCACAGACCTGACCCATCAAATCCGTCTGCAAAGCAGAGTTAATGGATACCACATTGTCATTCTGGCTTATGATGAACGGGTCATTGACATAGCTCACCGGCTTCATGCAGATGGCAGGATTATCGTTGACAAAGTCATACAACTCCTTTGTGCCCATCATAAAGGTAATAACCATTCTTCCTTTATCAATATTTTTCCTTTTACCGGTAATTGCACCTGTCTCATACAGATCCATCAGCCCATCGGAAATCATTTCGGAATGGATTCCCAAATCCTTCTTATCACCGAGAAATTTAAGCACTGCATCAGGGATTGCACCGATTCCAAGCTGAAGACAGTCTCCGTCCTGTACAAGCTCTGCTATATTAGCGCCTATTTTTTCCTCCACCTCTCCGATCACCGGACGGCTATGTTCGTGGATTGGTTCATCACTCTCCACAATTGCTTCCAGATTGCTGACGTGGATGAAATTATCTCCCATCACCCTTGGCATGTTGGGGTTTACCGCACCGATCACCTTTGTCCCCTGCCGCTCCCCTGCTTCCTTGGCAAAATCACAGGAGAGTCCATAGCTGCAGTAACCATGCTCATCCGGCTCAGACAATGTTACAAGAAATACCTGTGCCGGGTCCATATTCGTCACATAGTCAGGAATGCGGTTGAAAAAAACGGGAACAAAATCGCCTTTCCCCTCTGCAACATAATTCCTGCTGCGGGCTCCTATAAAGAGGGAGGAGTATTTAAAATGCTTCTCCAGCCCCGGCTCAAAAAATTTGCAGGCTCCCATATCATGCTGCTGGACAATATGTATATCTCTCAAATCCTGTTCCACCGCATAATCCACCATTGCGTTCACAAGCCCATCTGGTTCCGCCGCTGCATGACCAATCAGAACCGTATCTCCTGAGTGGATTATCTTTACAGCCTCCTGAGGGGTTTTCAATTTTGAAGCATAGATTTCTCTCCAGTTCATACGGCTACACCTCCTTATATTTTTCAGCAAAACGACTCTCAAATTCTTCTGCAAGAACGTCCTGAAACTGCGGTGCTGCAATGCGGATCAGCTGCCGGGCCCGTTCTCTGAGCGTATTGCCTTTCATCTTAGCAATTCCATGCTCCGTAACGATATAGTCAACATCATTTCTGGATGTGGTTACCGTTCCTCCCTGGGTCAGATACGGTACAATCCTGGAAACCGTTCCCTTCTTCGCAGTGGAAGGGAATGCAAGGATAGATCTGCCGCCTTTTGAGAAGGAAGCTCCCCTGATAAAATCCACCTGTCCGCCGATTCCGGAAAACTGTTTCAGTCCCATCGCCTCGGAGCACGCCTCCCCCATCAGGTTTACTTCAACCGACGAGTTAATGGATACCATATTATCATTCTGTCCGATAATGACCGGATGATTGACATAGTCCACCGGCGCCATGTAGACACTTGGGTTATCGTCTGCAAAATCATACAGTTTGCGGCTGCCCATGAGGAATGAAACGACTATTTTTCCTCTGTTAAAATTCTTGGCTGCGCAATTGATGACTCCCTTTTCATATAAATCAATCACGCCGTCTGATATCATCTCAGAATGAATGCCCAGATCTTTTTTATTATCAAGAAACTTAAGCACTGCATCCGGAATCGCTCCGATTCCAAGCTGAAGACAGTCACCATCGTTCACCATAGAAGCGATGTGCTCTCCAATTGCCATCTCCACATCCCCAATCTGGGGAAGCCCAAGCTCGGGTATGGGGGTGTCATCTTCCACAATCACATCAATATCTGATACATGGATAAAGCTGTCCCCCAGCGTTCTTGGCATATTGGGATTTACTGCAGCAACCACCTTCGCGCCCTCAACTTCTGCTGCCGGTTTTGTATAGTCACAGGACACACCGAAACTGCAGTATCCATGCTCATCCGGCAGGGATAACGTAACGAAAACCACATCCGGTTTTTTTATGCTGCGGTAAAATTCCGGTGCCTGGTAAAAATAGCATGGGGTAAAGTCCCCCCTCCCGCTGTTCACACAGTCTCTGGTCTTTGCTCCAAGAAATAAACTGTTCTCCCGGAAATGTTTTTCCATCCCCGGCTGTGCATAAAGGGAATGCCCCATATCCACCTGCTGGTAAATCTCTATATCACTTAAATCGGCCTGCACCGCATACTCAGTCATTGCATCCACCAGCTTAATGGGTTCACCCACCGCATGGCCAATCACCACTTTGTCACCGGATTTTACCACCTTAACAGCCTCTTTTAACGGCTTTAATTTTGATGTATAGATCTCTCTCCAATTCATACCTGTGTCTAACCTCCCTCTTAGGTCTAAAATGGCCGTTTTTAATCCTTTATTTTCGCAATCGCCTTTGCAAGCTCTTTTTTTCTTCCGATATTACCCTGACGGGAAATCATAATTCTCTGTGCCTGGGGCGAGCCGGCTCCATGAAGGGATTCGGTCCTGTATCCCACCGCAGCAGTTCCAAGGGTCAGGTTCTCAATTAAGCGCAGGATCCTGAGACGGTTTTCGGTGGATACGCCTTCGATTCCCTTTAAATATTTCTCCACATAGCCCCCTACAACCGGATCATTTAAATCCTTCTCAGACGGGGCCGTTACCATAAGTCCTCCTGCAATATCTTCTGCCAGACGTGCAATCTCATATGGATATCTGGTCACATTCTGCTTACATACATTGGCGAGTAAAAGGTCAATAATATAATTACCGGAATCGGTGGGAGTCCCTTCCGCGGAACAAGCGATACCGCAGCAGTAAAGTGTTTCATTTAAATGTGTCATTTCAATCAGTTTATCCTTAATATGGGAAACCTTCGGTACGCCGTTATAATCCGCTGCCAGAGCTGCTGCTCCAATTAAAACATCACCTACGCCGACTTTGCATCCGCCGTAAGACTGCCTGTGGTATCCGGCAAACCGTTCTACCAGCATACCTGCATACTCAAATTCACCATTAAGGAAAATGCGGTCATTTGGGACAAATACATCATCAAAAACAACCAGTGCCTCTACGCCTCCAAACTCACTGTTGCCCACATCCATCCGGGACCCTTCCAGCTTCCTGGTATCACAGGACTGCCTACCGATAATCATTACGATCCCCTTTGTATCCACAGGAACTGCAAAGGATACTGCATAATCCTTATCATCCGGCCCCATGGCAACGGTAGGCATGACAATTACTTCCTGTGAGTTGATAATACCTGTCTGATGTGCTTTTGCACCTCTGACTATGATTCCGTCATCCCTGCGCTCCACAACTCTTAAATACATATCCGGATCTGGCTGGGCATGAGGTGCCAGCCCCCTGTCACCCTTTGGATCCGTCATTGCTCCGTCTACGGTTAAATCGTTATCCTGAACCATACGGAGATACTTTTTAAAATTCTCATGATAGCTGGTGCCGTATTTCGCATCGATCTCATAGGTGGTTGACCATTCGGCATTAAACGCATCCATACCCACGCAGCGCTGGAAACACGCAGCCGTCTTCTGTCCGCAGAGTCTCTGCATTTTCACTTTTTTAATTAAATCATCCGTGCTTCTGTGAATATTGGCAAACCGGTTGATTTTACGTCCATCGTCCAGAGTTACTGTCATCAGATCCTCGTATTCCGGCAGCTGAGCCAGATCGTAGGTAGCTTTGACAGAATTAAGGGACGGTCTTAAAATCGGATGGTCGATGGGGTTTTCAATCTTTTCCCCGAACATATAAATATTAAGTTTCAGTTTCCGCATGCTTTCCACATATTCTTCACCAGTCATTAATGCCATAATCTTCTTCTCCTCTTCATTCAGCTATTAATACAGTTCCTGATAAATTTTAAGTACCCGGTCCGCATCCAGGGGTACAAAGTTGTTTGCCATGAGGCGTGCCTGCTGTTCCATAACGCTCTTTGTAAATACAGCAAGTTCTTCCTGCTTTACACCATACTGACGAAGCGCTTTTTTAGGAAGTATTGCGCCAAGCAGTTCATCCAGCCTGTCATAAACCACATCTGCCGGGCAGCCAAGCAGTCTTTTAAGACACTGGTTCATAACTGCTATCTCGCCATCCTGTCTGATCTCCATGTAATTCTTAAGCACCCCGGTAAACATGGCATAGTTGCTCTCCCCGTGAGCTACGTGATAGGTGCCTCCCAGAGGATAGCTGGTGGCATGGACAGCCGCACACCCGGCCGTTCCGAATGCAATCCCGGCATAATTGCTTGCAATCAGGAAATCCTTCATAAGGGGAAGCCTTGCACCGATTCCTTCAGCTGCAATCTTCTGATATCCCCTGATGATCATTTCAATGGCCTTGTAACCAAAGAGTTTTGTAAATGGCGTTGCTTTAGGAGACAGACTGGACTCTACAGCGTGAACCAGAGCATCAATGGAACTGGTGGCAAACACGGCAAATGGCAGTCCATTTAAAAGTTCCGGCACCAGAACCGCATCATCGGCATACATGTGAGGTGATACAAGTCCTACCTTTGTTCCCAGCCTGGTCCGGTTGATAATGGAAATATTCGTGACTTCACTTCCTGTTCCGCAGGTTGTTGGCACAATGACAAGTTCCCGTTTCTTTTGGATTTTATCAGGTGCAGCATAGAGGGAATCCAGCGGGTCCCCTGAAGACACTGCCATTACTTTTGCGATATCAATCACCGTGCCGCCGCCTATGGCAATAATCCGTTTGCAGTCTGTTTTTGCAGCCGCTTCAAGGATTGCATCCACCATGATATCTGTCGGTTCCCCTGTCCCGTATGCCTCCTGAAAAATGGTATGGACATTCAGCCCAAGTGTTGTGAAATACGGTTTGTATATGTATTCGTTCGTCAATATGAGGTCACCGCTGCCAAGATTAAATTCTCTGGCAAATTCTTTGCAGGTATCGTAATAGGATATCTGGGATTTTAAAATAATCTCTTTCATTTCAGTCCCTCCTATGCAAAAATTTCTTCATCTGACGGCTGTTTCCAATCCTTTTTTACAAATGCGATCCGGCTCTTGTTCATCAGATGGGTATAGAACAGGTTCTCGCTGATTGCATTGTTGCCCCAGCTTCCGCACCCCAGTGTGGTGGTGGGATTCAATGAGTTTGCAAACGCTCCGCCTGCCATGCTGGAACAGGTCTGATTGACTACCACACGGCTAACAGGAAGCTTTAAACCTGCATATTCAATATGTTTCTTATCGTTGGACTGGATGTCTGCGGAATGACCCTCTCCTTCATATACCAGATTGTCATATGCGATTTGTACAGCCTCTTCCCAGGTCTTATAGCTGTATGCAGCCATCATCGGGCACATCTTCTCCTTGCTCCAAACAACTCCTGCGCCATGTCTCTCAGGCTTTACAATCAGGACCTTTGTGCCCTGTGGTACTGTAATCCCGGCCAGGTCTGCTATGGTTTTGACTGACTGTCCAACCACCTTTTTGTTGATCACGCCATTTGGAAATACCACTTCTGCCAGTTTATCAATAACAGCCTTATCATCAATATAGAAGGCTCCCTGGGATACAAACTCTTTTATCACCGTATCGTAATCCTTCTCAGGTGCAATGATGGTCTGGGTTCCGGAACAGATAATACCATTGTCAAATATACGGCTGGCAATCATTCGTCCTGCAGCAGCCTTGTAATCAATTCCCTCATCAATCAGTCCCTGTACATTGCCGGGTCCCACACCATAGCTTGGTTTTCCGCTGGAGTAAGCGGACTTTACTACGCCGGCACCGCCAGTAGCAAGTACAACATCACAGGCAGCCATCAGCTCGTTGGTAAGTTCGATAGACGGTTCCTCGATTACCAGGAAAATATCTCTCGGGACTCCCATACGGTCCAGCTCTTTGTAATACAGATCAGCCACTGCCATGGCACATTTCTTACTGCGTGGGTGAGGTGCAATAATAATCGTATTCTGGCATTTTATGGCGTACATGGCGTTACACATGGGAGTGACAATGGGGTTGGTGCACGGTGTTGCGGCTGCAATAACGCCCATGGACTTTGCCACCTCAACCAGTCCGGCCTTCTCATCCGTTCCGATGATGCCAATGGACTTCTTACTCTTTAATGCATTCCATATAATTCTGGATTTTCCTTTATTCTTAGTGACCTTGTCTTCGTAAACGCCCATCCGGCTTTCTTCCACAGCAAGTTTCGCCAGTGGTTCTGCATTGTCAAAAATAACTTTTGCAAACATCTTTACAATTGCATCTGTCTTTTCCTGGTCATAAGTACGCAGGACCTGCTGTGCATTTCTGGAACGTTCCACTAATGATTGAATTAATTGGCTCATTTTTGTTATCTCCTTAGATAGTGATTTTTTTAACATTGTTTCTATGGTTAATTCTAGTTCCTTTTTCCTGCTTTTAAAAATACTAAAAACTTATAATAAATAATAGGATTTTTTATGGTTCATTTTTGGCATATTTACCAATTCATTAGTGTGTGGCAGCCATACCCGAATTTTGCAAGGAATATTTTGCGGATTTTATTGTTAATTTATTAACTTGAAAATGCTAAAAAAGCCGTATACAGAGAGACAATAAACGGATAAGGAAAGTTATACTGGAACGAAACAGATGTGATATGAGGCGGGTTAACCGGAAATATAAATCCGTGTTATCGTGATAGACCGGGGAACAGCTGGTCCTGAGGTAAAATAATGGTGCTTCTCTTTACTTCTTATATCTAGAAGTATATAATAGCTGTTAATATATGTAAAATATATATATTGTATATTAATTATGTAATATTTATATAGAAGATAAACGGAGGGTATATGGATATCACATATGACTATTACAGGATTTTTTATTATGTTGCAACATGCAAAAGTTTTTCCAGGGCAGCTGGTCTCCTTTCGGCAAACCAGTCCAATCTTTCACGATTCATCAATAATCTGGAGCATCAGTTGGGGTGTAAGCTTTTCGTGCGGTCCAACCGAGGTATCTCATTGACGCCTGAGGGGGAGAAGCTCTATTCCCATGTAAAAATTGCCCAGGAACAGTTCAGGGCGGCTGAGCTGGAACTGATCAATGACAAAAACCTAAGCGGAGGCACGATAACCATCAGTGTCAGTGATACGGCGCTGCATGGTCATCTTCTTCCCATACTTGCAGCGTTCCACAGTACCCATCCTGGTATCCATCTGCGCATTCTTAACCACACCACACCACAGGCAATCCAGGTTTTAAAAAACCGGCTGGTTCACTTTGCAGTTGTGACATCTCCTTCCAACATCAGACTTCCACTGAAAGAAACATGTCTGAAGTCTTTTCAGGAGCTATTAATTGGAGGGAGACATTATTCCTTTTTAAAAGACACGCCACACAACCTGTCGGAGCTGCTGCAGTACCCATTTGTCTGTCTCGGAAAAGATACCATGACTTATGAGTTTTTTTCAAACCTTCTCTTAAAATACGATCTTGTTTTTAAGCCGGATATCGAAGTTGCATCAACGAATCAGCTGATGCCTATGATTAAAAATGACCTGGGTATCGGTTTTATCCCGGAACAATTTGCCAGGGAAGCCCTTGAAAGCGGGGAGGTTTTCTCCATTCCTCTTAAGGAACAGATTCCAAGACGCAGCATCTGTCTGGTGGAGAATACCAGCCGATGCCCAAGCATTGCTGCAAATGCATTAAAGCAGATGATACTATCCCAGGATTCCTGATAACGCCAGTAAAAAAAAGACACTTCCAGAATTTTTCCCGGAAATGCCTTTTCTACATCTGTTAAATTGGAGTTTAATTCGTAAGTTAAATCATTTTTATCCAGATACTATATCTGTAACGTGTGTTAATTAGCAGTTACTCATTGTTTTTCCTTTTCCAGTCAATTCCTCAAAGTCTTTGATAAAATCATCAACAGCAGCTGTAATTGCGGTATTCTTTACCAATGCATCAATCACATCTGGAGAAATTGTTGATGCGCCAATACCATACTCACATAATTCCAGAACCTGTTGTGAATTTTTAAAGCTGGCAGCAAGCACCTGTGTTTTTAAATCATTATTTTTGAAAATATCATGAATATTCTTTGCAGTCTGGATACCGTTATATCCCATATTATCAATACGATTGATATATGGCGCTGCATAATCTGCTCCACATTTTGCAGCAAGATATGCCTGCATAGGTGTATAGATTGCAGTTGCCGTAATACGAATACCTTCTTTTTTTAACTCCTTCATAGCCTTAAAGCCTTCCGGAATAGACGGAATCTTCACATAGGTTATATCTCCAAGTTCCTTAATAATCGCATATGCATCCTCAACCATGCCCTGTGCTTCCAATGCAACTGCCTGTACATGAAGCTCTGCTTCCTTGCCAATAAAAGTTCTTATTTCCTTTAATACTTCAAATGGTGGTCTTTTGCTTTTTGCAAGAATGGACGGATTGGTCGTTACACCATCAACGGGATAATATTCATAAATTCTTTTTATTGCTTCAATATTTGCATCATCAATGATAAATTTCATGTTTTGGCTCCCCTTTTTGATTAATTTGTTATTATGAACCTTGCTTCATTATAAAGCCTGCTCTGTACGTTCAATAATGTCATCCTGTGTTTTCCTGGATAGTACATTGAAAAAAGCACTGTAACCTGCCACACGTACGATCAGGTCTTTATGGTCTTCCGGATGAATCTGTGCATCCAGTAAGGTTTCTCTGGATACGATATTGTACTGTACATGATATCCATGTAGTCTGTTAAAAAATGTACGGATCAACATTTCAAGTTTCTGCTTATTTTCTTCTGTAGAAAGCATCAGCGGTGTCATCTTCTGATTCAGTAAGACGCCTCCGGTAATCTTCTCCGTTGGAAGTTTGGACACTGTCTTAAATACTGCTGTGGGGCCGTTCTTATCTGCATTATGTGCAGGACTGCAGCCTTCTGCCAGAGGTTCATATGCATTTCTTCCATCTGGTGTTGCCATTGTCCCCATCCCCTGTCCCACATTTGCACTGATAGAGGAAGTTCCACCATAGCGGATACCGCCAATTGGTCCCCTCTGATAGCGGGTATTTGGATATTTCTTAATTTCTTCCAGATAAGAATCATATGCTTCAACAACCAGCTGATCTACATAATCATTATCATTCCCATACTTAGGAGCTTCATTGATTAGCATTTCCTGAATTTTACGATTTTCAGGAGACTGGAAATCATCCAGAATTGCATTCCATAACTGCTCTCTTGTAATCTTCTTATCTTCATATACCAACTTCTTAATTGCAGCCAGGCAATCTGCCATATTCGCTATTCCGACCTGTAATCCTGATATGAAGTCATATACAGCACCACCTTCCTTGATCGTCCTGCCTCTTCCAATACAATCATCCGTAAGTGCTGAGCAAAGGACATCCGGTACATCTCTTTCAGATGCCTTATCAATGACATTTTCTACAATCACACTGTATCTGGTCATCTCTCTTACCGTCTTATCCCATGCTGTCAATAAGTCTTCATAGGTTTCCATATCCTTGAATTCCCCACAACCTTTGGTGAATCTTTTTCCACTTGTCAGATCTACACCATTATTCATTGCACAGAGCAGAACTCGGGGAAAATTGATGTAAGACATTCCGGTACAACGATATCCCCATTTTCCCGGAACAGCTGTCTCTACACATCCGATTGCACTGTAGTTATATGCATCCGCTTCCCTCACTCCCCAATTAATAAAGGATGGAATGATAATCTCATCATTGTTCAGTGCAGGCATTCCAAATCCAAGCTTCATGACCTCAATACATTCATCAAAAAAATCTTTATTCAGATTCTTATGATAACGAACTGTCAGATTCGGCTGAGTCAGTCTTGTCTGTGCCACTGACTTCAGAACAAGAAAACTCAATTCATTAACAGCATCTTCTTTCTGTGAAGTCTGCCCGCCAATCGTTACATTCTGATACATAGGTGAACCCGCAGAGCTTAATGTATGTGCCTGTGATCTTACTTTATTGATCGTCAGCGTCTTAATCCACAAACAGGTCAAAATCTCTAATGCTTCTTCCTGTGTTGTCCGTCCTTCCTTCATATCTCTCATATAATACGGATACATATATTGGTCAAATCTGCCGTAGCTTAAGGAGTGTCCATTGGATTCAATCTGAAGAATCAGCTGTATAAACCAGACAGACTGTACCGCTTCCCTGAAAGAAGCTGCCGGTTCATAGGGAACCTTTGCACAGATTCTGCTCATTTCTTCCAGTTCTGCTTTCCGCTGCGCGTTTGTTTCCTGTATGGCTAATTTCATTGCCAGTTCGCTGTAACGCAATGCGAAGTTGTGTACTGCTTCTATCACAATCAACACTGCTTTATAAAAGGAATTCTTATCAACGCTCTCCGGATCTGTAAAATCAAGTGCATCTTGTAATGCTTTCGTTCTTTCTTCATACCCTTTTAATCCATCTGAAAGAATCTTTGCATAATTAACTGCTAAATGTGCATCCCCCGCATTGAGTTTTCCTTCCATACCGAAAACACCAGTCTCCATGAATACGCTTACTTCCTCTGGCAAGAGTGCCTCTCCTCTTGCTCTCAGATTATTATTCTCCCAGAAAGGTGCAATATCGCGAAGCTGCTTCTTAGTTTCTTCTGTAATATAAAAGACATCTCCATCTCTTTTCTCAAACAGATCCAGTTCTTTCAATATAAATTCCATCGTATATTCCGGGAAAACCGATGCATTCTTATTCTTGGTTGCCTGATTACCGGCTATCAGAGTCTTCTCTTCAATATAAATTGTCATTCCTTCCAGAATCTTCTTTAACATGAGCGCCCTGACAAGCACTCGAGGCTGATTCTGATTTTTCCTGTATGCTTCTGTCGCCAATATTGCACGCTGCGCATCAATATATGGCTTTTCTTCCAACACTTCTTCGCGAAAAGACTTCATACGCTCTGTCAATGCCCCAAAATGTAACTCATTTTCCATGTCATACCTCCTTCTTTTTCAATAGTAATACAAATATGTTTTGTTCGTAATTTTATTCTATTTCGTTCTTCCATGTTTGTCAACCATGATTTATATACGTAATATTTTTATGTTTCATACATAAGTTATAAACTTTTATTTAGAAGCAAAATATGATATGATAGATATCAGAAAATATAAAACTCACAATACATATCGTTTTTATAAAATCGCAGATTTTTGCGATTAACTGGTACAAAAATAAAAAGGAGATGCTCAGATGCGAAAAATTGATTACAGAAAATCCGGTGTCGTATTTAATATTCAAAAATTTAGTGTCAATGATGGTCCAGGTATTCGAACCGTCGTCTTTTTGAAAGGCTGTCCCTTACGATGCCTCTGGTGTGCAAATCCTGAAAGTCAGCTTTCCAAAGTGCAAATATTGTGGAATCATAAAAAATGCCTCCTTTGCCATCATTGTATTGATATTTGCCCTTCGAAAGCAATAACACTATCAAATGGACACATTCATGTAGATGCAGCAAAATGTAAAGGCTGTCTTCAGTGTGTTCAGAAATGTCCTGGCAAAGCCTTAGAAAAAGAGGGAGAAATGAAAACTGTTCAGGAAGTCATAGATGTTGTTATTCAGGATGAAGCCTTTTATGAAGAAAGTGGCGGTGGTATTACGTTATCTGGCGGAGAGATACTTTCACAACCAGCATTTGCTACAGAGTTATTGCTTGCTGCCAAAGAAAAAGGACTGCATACCTGCTGCGAAACAACTGGTTTTGGGAGTGCTTCTGTTTTTGATCAGGTCATAGAATACGTTGATTATATGCTTTTTGATTTAAAACACTGGAATTCTGTAAAACATAAACAGGGAACTGGTGTAACCAATGAATTGATTTTAGAAAACCTGAAACATGCTGCAAATATGGGGAAGACCATTCTTCCGAGATTACCTGTTATCCCTGATTTTAATAATACTTTGACGGACGCGCAGGGTTTTGTCAAAATATTACAGGAAATCGGAATATCGCAAATTCAGCTCCTACCTTTTCATCAGTTTGGAGAAAATAAATATGATTTATTAGACAGGCCTTATTTTTATACAGATGTTCCGGCATTACACAGAGAAGATTTAGAACAGTTCCGAAATGTCTTTTTAGAGGCGGGTATCGATGCCTTTTTCTAAAACATGATAAAAGAAACATTTACTATTTTATATAGTTTCAAATGAAAGTATTATTTGTTGAAGTTGAAACTTATTTGTACTATAATGTATTATATAAAATTTTATTAGGGAGGACACTGTTGTGAAAAATAGATGTAATCAGATATTAGAGCTTTTAACCGATGAAAATAAAATAGAAGTTTCTGTCCTCGCAGAAAAATTAGGCGTATCACAGGTTACAATTCGAAAGGATTTAGATGAATTAGAAGAAAAAGGCATTATCATCAGAGAACATGGTTTTGCACTATTAAGAAGTATGGATAATATTAATGGCCGTATTGCATATCATTATGAATCCAAAAAGATGATTGCATCAAAAGCAGCCACTCTAGTCGAGAATGCATCTACACTCATGATAGAAAGTGGAAGCTGTTGCGCTCTTTTGGCTGATGAGCTTTGTTCTACCAAAAAAGACCTGACCATCATTACAAACAGCGCATTTATCGCCGACTATATTCGCAATAAGTCTAACTTTCAGATTGTCCTGTTAGGTGGAATCTACCAGCCAGAGTCCCAGGTTCTTGTTGGTCCAATGATCAAACAATGTGTTGAAAATTTCTGTGTTGATTTATTTTTTATCGGAACAGATGGATATTCTGCCAAAACAAGCTTTACCAATCGTGATCAGATGCGTGCCCAGGCAGTTCGTGACATGGCTCCGCAAGCAGAAAGAATTATCGTACTGACAGAAAGCGAAAAATTTCAAAAGCATGGTGTCGTTCCTATAAATCTGAAAAATGCGAACATAACTGTCATTACTGATGACAAAATAGATGATACTGCGGTTTCTGAACTCTCTTCGCATGATATTCAATTAATTTATGCATAAAACTCCCCGCTATGGAACTTGATCATCGCGGGGTTAATATTATTTTGTGTTCAAAATGCATGAACTTTTATTCTTGAAGTCTATTTATGCTTTTTATCCTCTCGAATGCTTCAAGCAATATAGACCCAACACCATAACAGGCAATATCTTTTATATCAAACACCGAACCTAACACGATCCGCAGAAACCTGTTATTTTCCAGTCCAAGTACCTGTACTAATTTGAAATATTGCAGCACCTCAACTCCTGCTGCAAACAGGAAAACGTACAAGGGAAGTAATCTGCATCTCTCCGGAATAAAGATTCTAGTAAAGCTATACACTAATATCACTACCAGCATGTCTCCTACATATGGCCGTACAAACGTATCATGTACATATAATGCTATCATCACTTCCACAAATAGAATCAGTACAAACGCAATCGCATACTTAATTCTTAACTGATTTCTTTTTGTCATTTGTAAGTTCATAACTCTCCCCAATCATTCTGATAATATCTGTATCTGGAATTGTTCCATCCAGAATAATGGAACTCCAGTGCTCTTTGTTCTGGTGATATGCCGGGATCACAGACGCATATGTGTTTCTCCAGAAATCTCTCCACTCTGGATCACATTTTACATTGATCCAGATGTTGCCTTCTCTTTCATAGATCCAGGCAAACGCTTTCTTATTCTTTTTATGACGCATCAAAGTCCAGTTTGTATCGTGAAACGGATAATCCTCATAGACTTCCTTTAATTTTATGCATATGGCTATTACTTCTGAACGTTCTTTCAAAGCGATTACCCCACAAGTTATTTTTCATTCACATTACGCAATTGGACAGGAATGAGAATGGAAATTTATATTGTCAAACGAATTTTATCCACCAGAGTTATATCCGCTGGTAACCATCCCACAGAATTCATCTCATCCTTCGTCAACCACTTTGCAGCCTGGTGCTCTTTCAACACCAAATCGCCAGCAACAATTTCTGCCCAAAAGCAATCCATAGAAAGATGAAATGTCGGATAATCATATTCAATTGTATGTATCAATTCTCCAACGGAAATCTCTGTATCTAACTCTTCCTTTATCTCTCTCATTAATGCCTCTTGAGGAGTCTCACCATCTTCAATTTTTCCACCAGGAAATTCCCAACCACCTTTTAAAACACCATAACCACGTTGGGTAGCAAAAATGATTGGCTCTCCCTTTTCGTTCAAATCTTTAATCACTGCAGCCACTACTCTAACTATTTTCATCCTACCTTCACTTCCTCTTATTTCTGTTATTATCCTCGAATAATATACTCATACACATCTTCTCTAACAGGTGTATCTAAGATCCACTCTATCTCAACAGCTTTTTTATCCGTGTTTGCCATCGTAAATTCTTTTGCAAATCCAGATGCATGCATCCTGCCAAGATAATAAAATTCTTTTGAAATCTTGTCATCTTTATTCTTTCGCACAAAAAGCTGGACATCAATACCGCGTTCTCTTGCATGAAGGAAATTCTGTACATCATCAGATTTTATATTTCTTCCGCTCTTAGATATTGCAATTAAATTAGTAGCACTGATAAAATGATCTTCGTATTTTGTCGTATCGCTAATATTCTCTGTCTTGTCGTAATTTACAAATACTGGAAGTGTCTTCGTTTCTTTATCGAGCATATAACCATTCATTACGGAAGATAAATTCTTTTTCCACCCAAGAATTCTACATACATCTTCATATGTATACTTTTGATACAACACAAAATCAGTATCCTGATATCGATTTCGATAATTTGTTTTATATCTTGATATACCAAAAGAAACTAATTCTTTCACAATATTGTAAAAATCAATATTATTCAACATCTGTTCAAACGATTTTGATATTCCATATTCTTCTGTATCCTCTTTTTCAATAAATACACAAGATTCATAATTTTTTTTACTGCTTTCTGGTTGAAACTCGTTGGTCATAATTTTAATCAATCCACCCATAGAATTCTCATTTATTTGAGTGGCATACTCTTCCTGTAATGTTTTCTTCAATTTGCCAATTAATCCCTGACGATAACTCAACATTCGATTTAATAACTCTAATTCATAAATCCGCTTTCCGTTTGCAAGCTTTTTCGAAATAAACTCAACAACCTTCTCCTCATTCTCGGATAAACGTACCTTGTATTCCTTCTCATACTTCACCAGAAACTTGTAATAAGAGCCAAGACTGGTGTTATCAAAAATACGAAGCACATCCATCTCTCCGTATTTATCGAAATCTGCTAATACCGGGATATGTCCAAGCTTATTCTTTAATGTAAGATAGTTTTCTTTAATCAATTTCACATCACTAAAATTGGCGTTATCAATTGCCTGGAAAATCCTCTTTCTTGATATTTCATCAAAATGTACAGTACTTTCTCCAGGAATTACCCTTCCGCCTTCCGCAACATATCTTCTGACATTATCCTTATTATAACTACGATCACCAGAGAGTGCAATTGGAATCATGAAGTTGTTCTTGTAGTTTCCAATAAAATCAAGTACAACAACATATTTCTTATTCTCCGCTTTTCTAAGGCCACGCCCAAGCTGTTGAATAAATACAATTGGTGACTGTGTTGGACGAAGCATAATAATTTGGTTTATTTCTGGTACATCAACACCCTCCGAAAAAATATCAACAGACAATATGTAATCTAAAGCATCAGCACCATCATCACCTGCTAATCGTTCGATTGCACTTGCTCTATCCATTTCAGAGTCAGCACCTGTCAAAACCTCTGTTCTTAATCCTCTTTCATTAAACTTAAGGGATAGTACTCTAGCTTCATCTATGCGACTACAAAAAATCAACCCCCTCACTCTATCCCCACTATATCCAAAATATTCAGCATTCGCTATAACATATTTAACCCGCTCATCGGAAGTAAGATATCTAAAACTCTTTAACTGCTCTTCTCTCGTCTTTCCAGTATCAGATATAACACTAAGATCCGTGATTCCAAAATAATGAAATGTACAAAGCAATTTCTCTTTCATGGCATCCTGCAGACGAATCTCATATGCAATCTGATAATTGAAAATCTCATAGATATTTCTACCTTCCATGTTGTCATCACGCTTATCAGGTGTTGCTGTCATACCCAACGTAAACTGAGGTGTGAAATAATCCATTACCTTTTTATAGGAATCTGCTGTTATATGGTGTGCCTCATCATAGATAATTACATCAAAATGATTTTTTGTAAAATGCTGCAGCGTATCATCTTTACTAAATGACTGAATTGTTGCAAAAATATAATCCTTATCATAATCTGCTCGTCCAAGTGTACCCGAAATCATACCCATGGATACAGAATCACCAAAAACCTTGCGAAAGGATTTATTTGCTTGCTTTGCAATCTGATTGCGGTGAACCAAGAACAGTACTTTTTTATATTCTAATTCTCTCATCGCAAATGCCGATGCATAAGTTTTACCTGTACCTGTAGCCGAAATCAGAAGTGCTTTTTTTTCGCCAGCAGCTAATATTTTTCTAAGGTTCGTAATAAATCCAACCTGCATACTATTTGGCTCTAATCTGTATTTTTCAATCGATGTTATCTCATCTTGCTTCGCTATCTCGCGTTGGCGCTTGATAATTGCATATCGCTCTTTATAATTCTCATAAAATTCATCAAACCCAAGTGAATACCTTGACTCCCAAAGCTCATTAAATTCAGCAATAATCTCCTGCGCCACCTCTCCCTGCTCAGTAGATACAACTTTCGTATTCCATTCACGATTACTGGTTAATGCTGCGCTTGTAATATTAGTACTACCAATTATAATTCGGTAGATTTCTTCCTTTTTAAAAATATATCCCTTCGTATGAAAACCAGCTTTGGCAGTTTCAACATCAAACATTTTGAGAGTAATATTCTTAAGCCTATTTAATTTTTCTAATGCGGCAGGCTCACTAAAATTCAAATAATTAGTCGTAAGAATCTCTCCAGGAATGTTTTTCTTCTCAAGTTCTCTCAACGTCTGAAGAAGAGGAGTAATTCCACTCATTGTAATAAACGCAACACTTATCTGGAACTGATCACATAATAAAAGTTCATTTTCAATGGTTGATATTACTTTTTTTCCTTCTTTATAATTATTGGAAATAAATTGTGGCCTGTATGCCAAATTAGATGAAAACGTTTCATCAACGTATGCCGTTTCAAAACCATTCCTTATTTCAGTTAACTTCTCTTTTGTCATGTACCCATTCCCCTTTTACCAAACTTGGTACCCTTGTCTTCTTGCCGAATCATAGACCGGCTGCATGTTTTTCTCAAGAATATTATAGAATTCCTCTTTTGAATTTCCTTTTCTATAGAGTTCCTGATTGGCCCATATGGAATGTAAATTGTCTCGATAGCAAGATTCATATTTTTTTCTAATCTCTGGCTTTCTATCATCATGAATCATACTATACAAAATGAACTGGTTACTTGCAAATCGTTTAAAAAAAGGATCCCATTGGGGAAGCTTATTACTTTTTGAAGAATTTAACGCCGAATCCATAGGCATTAAATTCCACAATTCATCGTTCATCACAAAGGACCAAGGAATAAAATGATCGACATCATAATTACCTTTTCCAATAGGTGCATTTTTAAATACATCTACAATAGACTGATTATCCATAACTGCTTTCCACAGTTTTCTAACGTTGTTTAGTTTGCGCATTTTTTCATTCATTGGCGCAAGCTTATATATAAGTCCAGGGACTTCAGGATTATTGTTCTGAAGCCACTTAACCTTTTCATATTGTATCCAGCCTAGAATGGATACTGTATTATCCTGTATCATCTTTATCCAGGTTTCATTAAAAAAGACTTCCTTCTTAAATGAGCTTCCTGTTCCAAGTGTATATGGCAGTAATGATATCTGATTGACTCTTTCAATATAAGAAACCATTCTTTGAGTGCTGCCCCAATCCGCTCTTTCCTGACATTTATCGAAAAATCCTGAAAGCGCTCTATACGGAACCATATGGGTTAGTTGTTCTTTATAAAGTGCCAGTTCTTTATCATATTCTTTTATTTTATTCTTAATTTCTACCTTAGAAGCATTTCCCGGAAGCTGACTCAACTCTTGCAGCGTTAGAACGGCTCTTTCCAATCCATCTTTTATCCGACCTTCAATCATACCGCTGAGATGAATATGAAATTCTAAAACCGTATACCATGCATTTGCAATCATCTCATCAATTATTTCATTAAAGCTTGTCTCTTTTACACCTTCTGAAATCAGATGAACGATTGCCTCAAGCCAATAAAACTTATAACAGTATGACGGATTCTTCATCATAAGAGAAAATGCGTCTATATCAAGTCTGTTATAATATTTGTCATCAATATTTAATTGATAGCCGATTTTCTCAAAATCAAATTGAGCCATTTATCTTCATCCCTGCCTTGTCTTATGTATGCTGTTACCAATCGATTTTCTGCATCAACTCCTTTTCAGTTGATCATATTTTTCTTTACTGCCCTTAGCTAATTCTATTGGATATTTTTCATTGTTTTTTTTAATCTTCGCCTGCACAATCTCATCTAAATCAAGACCGCATGCATCAGCCATAAGCACACAGTAATTTATAACATCTGCAAGTTCTTCCCTAATCTTGTCCATTTTCTCTGTGCAGTTCACATCTTCCGCACTCCACTGAAAAATTTCCAGTAATTCAGCCGCCTCCAGTGAAATGGATATCGCTAAATCTTTCGGATTATGAAACTGCTTCCAGTTTCGGTCGTCTCGGAATCGTAAAATCTTATTTATTGTGTCTTGTGTCATTCATTTTTTCCTCCACCACATCTATATACAGCCACAAATAATTTTAAGAATCAGTCAGTTACTCCTTAAAATCTTCCTTTAATAAATAGCCACTCTTTTCTAAGAAATATGCCATTTTTCTATTAACTCTAATATAGTTAAATACTCCATAATTGCCCCTACCGTCTGGCATATACTACATATTATATTCTTATATTTAAATATTTTCAACGAATATCGTCGATTATAGCGCCTAGTGCCTTATCGAGCCTTTTTCTGAATGTTTTACGCATCCTCCATCATAAATCTTTCAAAAACGAAGAGCTCAAATAATTTTCCTGTTTCAGATCTCACAACTTCTGGATTATCCGGACAACTTATAATTTGCTACTTCCTCAGGAAACCTTCCTCATTTCCTCCGTGCACGGCGACAGTTACAACTTCCAATTAAAACAATTCGGAATAATGCGGTTCTGTACCACCAGATACAAGAGGCATCCCCTTGGCCAGAAAAGGACGACTGGAACTTCATTATTTCCGTTCTGAACGCAGAAGAAACAGCTTTAGCTCAAATGACAGAAGAAGAGCTTAATCTTCAAATAAACTGTGAATCTTGGTATTGTTAAGACATATGGACGCAATGAGTGAGACCAGTCCTTAACTAGTTTCTTTCTCATGCGTCCATGCCATACATTTTCCGACCCGTCCCCCCGTGATAAGAGCCTGACCCAGTGCAGAATTTCCCTTCGCCAATTTCACCAAGTCTTTCTTAAATACTTACCCAAATTCTCAGCTACGGTTTCCTTTATTTCATCGGCAATCAGTCTTGCCTTCTGCTCGTCCATATTTGCCTTTTTCGCAACCTCAAGAATATCTTTGATTCCCGGATTCATACCATTTCCATTTACTGTAGTAGCATGTTCTCCTCCGATAGAATTACTATATGTCAAATCATAGGCCGGAGACAGTTTCCAAACTCCATCCTGATATAAATAGGAAAAATTTTTGGAATGATCATCCCTATTATGAGCAAACACATTGAAGCACATAAGTCGAAATAGCTTTTCCACTTCTTCATAACTATGTGTCAGTTTTAAAGTTAGTTGCATCAGAATGTTGTAATCCAGATTCGGGATGCGATGTGAAGTTTCCAGCAAGGCACTCACAGAAATCATATGAGTCTTTTGTCCATTTTTTCTGTCAAATCTCTTTGTAGCAAAATATCCATCATATAAGTCTGATGGCAAAAGCTTCGTGTCAGCCATCGGAATCTTGCATTTTTTAGCACATAAAGAATAATCATATTCCTCCATGCCAATGCCGTTCCTATCAATGGAAGAAGGAAACTTTACAATCCATTCCTCTCCATTCAATTCATAATTAACCTTAGGTCTGGCACCACCAGAAGAACCTCCCAGGCGAAACAATTCATCTAAGCACTCTGTATTTTCTGTTTCAAACATTTTGGAACTTTCTGTTGCCAGTTCATCAAGAGACATTTCAGACATTTGGACTTTCATTTCATTGGATGGATGGTACTCCAATCCTCCCATTCCACTATCGCCAACTATTGCCAATCTAGTGAGCGCATTTACTGTAGCTGGATTTATTCCATTCTTCAATAAAAGACGATCCACCAATAGTCGCCCCCAGCCATCTGGCAGACTATCTGCAAATACTCCAAATAATCCGTCAAAGGGATCATACTTTCTTGGAATAAACACGCCTTTATTAAGCGGTAATGAAATTGGATTAATAGAAAATCCTCTCCGGACCCACTCATCAGAGTATTCAAATGCAACCAAATGCTCCCTTGTCTCTGCCAAAGTGCCAACATGCACATTTTTCATATATACTTCGAGAGTCTTACGATCTGTCATTAATTACCTCCTGGATAGATGAATAACCTTTCTTTACAAACAGTAACTCAAAATCATTCTCCAATCCTAACGCAAATGCAATTTTAATCAGAGAAGTTAATGATATTTCTCCGGTATTCTCAAAACGTTTAATGGAGCCCAAACTCACTTCAGAACGTTTGCTCAGCTGCACCTGTGTAAGATTTTGTTCTTTTCTTCTATCTTTTATTCTCGCTGCAAGATCCTTATTTACTTGATTCGGTGATTTTAAAAAGGCAAATGTATCCATATAAATGCTTCACTCCCAATCTATTTCTATAGATAATATATTAACCCAAATCATCAAAAATATCAATATATAGACAACATATTAGCCATCATTTATATTTTACTCTTGAGAACTGGTGTAATTTCTTTATTTGGCATTGGCTTCGCCTTTTTCTCTTTTATTTTCCCTTCCTTACATATATTAGTAGTTGTTCGCTCTGATATCTCCTTATATACATCTTCCACAGGAATACACTTCGATACATCAAAGTTTTTGAGCCTTTCCAATCTATATCTTAATTATATAACCAAACTAAATAAATCCTCATTGGACAGTTAGTCCAAAAAGGAACATTTCACCCACACGAGTTTGCTCATGTGGACTACCAAAAATAGCCGTGCTTCTCGCACGGCCCTGTTCAATCATCTTATATCTGTAAACTCTCCGCATATTTATACAGGATAATATCCTTGGGAGCCGTTTTGGTATATGCTTGCTCTTGATGCATGAATGTCACAATCTCATCTTTGGTCATCCTTCCTAGTCTTGATATGATAACATCCAAAATGCGTTTATCCTCTGCATCAAGTGCCGGGTAATCTGAGCAAGCCTGTAAGTTGAAATAATACGCACAAGTCTCACCCATATTCACTTCCTCACATGGAACACCTTTGAGATCAATAATGGAATTATGTTCGATTGGCACTGCTCCCATCGGCAAGGCCTGATATACCAGGCCTGTGATAGCACTCCCTCTCTCCTTATAAGAAAGCGCATCTGAATACCACATTAACTTCATGAGTTTTACTTTATACAAGCTGGTGACCCTGGTTGATGCTGCAAAATAGCGAATCACATCCACTACCTTATCTAAAGAGAGAACTGCTTTCCCCTGTAACATTTGATTACTTTGAAATCTCGCATATTTAGCTTCAATCGCTTTCCGCAGATAACGGTCTTGATCATTCTCATAAAGAATAGTAGCCGTTTCAAGATACCTGCGATAGGACTCAGCCAATAAATTATTCTTTGCCTCCACAAGTAATTCGAGAAACCATTGTGGATCCTGATTAAGTTTTTTTAAAATAGTATCATGCGCTTTGTCCTGCACCTGATGACTTTCATATCTGGTAATGGTTTTAATACCCCAGCCTAAGAGAACACAAAGGTCACTCTGGCTAATGCCATACTTTCCACGAATAGCATTAATATCCTTAGAAGTAAGAAGTCTTTGTTTTCTTCTATAAGCATCTTTTATAGCCACATCATTCTCCTGGATTTGGGACTCATCCATATACAATTCATCTGCAGCATCACAATAAAAGTAAGTAGCCTCATAGTCTACAGGCACTTTCTTAAAAATTGTATGTTCCATTACACGAACTGTTTTCACTTCATGCTCTTTCATACAGCAGGTACATAAACGTTTTTCACTGCGAATCTCTTTCATGTTCACCAAAACACCTCCCTTATTTATACCTATATGGAAACAGCCCTGGTATAAATGCTCTCTCAGCAAAATGAAATGACATAACAAAGGTTGTGGAATTCCCATACATACCAAACAGCTCCACTCTTATCTTAATATATACATCGTCCTTACCATTATAGACCTTTCCAAATTCCCTCATCTCACTCCTATTGGGGAACTTAAGATCTGTTACAGTCCTCATATATTCCCCCACAGTAAGCATTTTCAATTCTTTTTTCAGAGCGTCAACTGGATTCTCATTCGGAAATAAAGTATTTACCGTATATTGATTCGTAAATTTTTCATCTCTTTGGTCATCTACACGCCTGCGTGCCTGAAAATTAATCTGAGCACCATTTTCAAGCGCATATTTCAAATCCTGGAGATAGGACTTTATATCTAATTCACTTTCAATTCTTTCTTTTGTTTCTTCCGCCAATTTCATTCTCCCGTCAAAGGTATCATTTGATACCTCAATAATAAATCGGTTTTACTCTCTTGTCAATTAAAATCTTTATTAAAAACTTCACAAAAGCCTTTTCTATTCTCCTTAGATAGAAAAGCTAATAAAAGAGAATATCAAAAAAAGGAGACTGCAATCTGCAATCTCCTCATATTTTATCGTTATAACCCAGGTGTAAAAAACTTTTATATTCTGCTTTTTCCTAGAAATTCGCTAAAATCAAGTATTCCCGCGTGGTCTATTTCTCCAGACTCTTCATCGTCGAGTTTAGTTTAAGAACGTTTTTTACTGTGCCAATCCCGGATACTGCAGCGCCCCATCCTGGTCTGGCATGAGCTTCACCGGCTCTGTTATCATTTTTCCGTCACGGTCTACCGCGTAAATTTTCCCGGAGTTTGCAACAAGCTGAGATTTACACATAGCCCCGTCCGGTCCCAAGTAATACCAAACCTCTTTGTACTGATACCATGTGTTTGTGACCATGATACCGGCAGCATTAAACCAGTACCACTTACCATCAACCTGAACCCAGTCATTGCGAACCGGTAGACCGGTATCTCCATTGTAATGCATCCAGCCGTCTGTTACCTGTACCCAGCCGGATTTCTTAACCTCTGTTGCTGTTAGCGCCGCCTTGAATGCTTCCCAGGTGTGCTGTGTATGGTTGTAGACATAAGGATTCGGACAAATCTTTCCTGTCACATCATAGTGCCGGATCACATGATCTGCAGCAATGCCGTGCTTTGCCATCAGCTCCCTGGTCAGTTCAATGGCGGTCTGCACTGTAGCCTCCTCAAAGTACCAATCCCGGCTTGTATCTGCCAGGGATCCATTATTCCGGACGCATAGTTCAATGCCAATGCTGTTAGAGTTTCTACACTCTGGGTGTACATATTTCTTCGCCCCACAATGCCAAGCAATGTTCTTATCCTCTACAGACTGCCAGATCTCTCCGTCAAATCCTACGTAGTAGTGAGCGCTGGCACCAACATACTGCGACGCATAGTATTTGCAGTTTGCCTCTGCTCCTCCTAGAGCTCCTACATAGTGGATTACAATATATTTAATACGGCTTAATTCTCCGTTGCTGTAATTATATGGTGTAAGTAATTTATTGATCTGCATATTATTTTCCTCCAATCGAAAAAGGACCCAGGATAATCCCAGGTCCATAAAGTTGTGACATTACAACCGTTGCGACGGTCGCAACAAATTATTCAGTTATTTCTGCTTTCTTTGTTAAGATGTCAATGGCTTTGGACAGAACTGCAGGAAGCGGCAGCCCCATAAGCCCTGCATTCTCCACGATGGAGATCAGCTCATTTGCCATAAAACCGATAATTACAGCATCCCTTATGTAATTTGTTCCAATGGCAAGATCAAGTCGGTAAGCAATCAGAACAAACAGGAGCGTCATGCACTTACGGCACAGACCCTTAAAGCCAGCTTTTGATTCCAATGCTCCGGTTTCCGTTTTTGTACTCTTTTTAAATATCCCAGCCACAGCCAGTCCTGAAAAGAAATCAATTCCCATAAAAAGGACCAGGGTACCAATTCCGGTATCCCAGCCCCCAAATAATGACGCTATAAAACTTCCTACTAAGCCGGCTGTTGTACATAATGTATTTTTCATTTTCATTTTCCTCACTCTTTCTCATATTCTTTTCCTGTGATCTCCCGGTACTCAGCCGCCGTAATCCATTTGTCTACTGCATTAATCACCCAGTTTAACGGCCAGGATTTAGTGTCATAAAACCGTTTTACTTTTTCATAGTTCTTACTCATGGTCTATACCTCCTTAGGGGTGGACATCATCCGCAGGTAAGCTACCTGGGCATTTAAGTCATTGATCTGCTGCTCCTGCTCTTTTACCTTGTCCTGAATGTTGGGTGTCCTGTACTCCACAATAATGACAGCGTCCATGATCTCCTTGTTTATATATTTAGGTTTTCCCTCTTCATCCGTTTCTTGCACCTGCTCAATTCTGACCGGAAAAGAAGGGTTAAAAATTGGCAGTCCCGTATACACGAGATTGCCCTGTCTCCATTCTTCCACCCCGTCTGCGCTGTATTTGACAATAATGGAGTTTTGAGAAAGATTTTTATGTATATCCTCAATTTTGTTTGATCCAATGATAATAGCAACTTTAGCAGTCTGACCACTTAAATCATTAAGACTGCAACTTCCGTTTGCAATATTATAGGTTACCTCACCTACTTTGATTGTTTCCTGATTCATATCAAGTCCTCCTTATGAGTTTGTTAAATACGTTACCGAAAATTGATATACATTACCTATTTGTAATGTGACCTGTGCCTTAAGTTGCAATTGTCCTCCGGTTGTGAGTATATAGTAATTAAAATGATCTAACGCCTGACAGTTCACTGGAACAGATATAAATTGTGCAGGAGGAAATCCAAGTATGCTATACAATATTCCTGCAGATAGTTGTGATGTTAATGTTACCTGAATGTTTATAGTCACCATTGCTGTTCCAGACGAATTGCCATGCCGTATATATCCGCCAGCAATAGTTCCCCACGTACACGACAAACCGGAAGTAATATACTGGATTTGGGTTCCATTCTCATAAGAAAATGAACCACCGGATCCTTGTGCTCTTAGAGTTGTACCTGTAGGTTGTGTGCCAATCATATGAACAACGGATCCATTATAGGTAGAAATACCAAAAACATTTCCAGTTGATCCCGCATTCCAATATGCACTAACTCCTCGACAATTACTAAAGCTTATTGCATGATTTCTATTTGCGATTTTACAGTTGCCGGTACTACAAAAGGATTCATTACATTGTATACCTGTGTAACTTGGTACATTTACTATGGATTGACAGTATTGCAGGTGTACATTGTAACTTCCGTTCACCATTATAGCTTCTCTATCTGTAGCTGTTAAATTGAAACCATTTAATCTAAAATATCCATGTCCACATTTAGATACTGTAATAGACTTTACATAACATGTTCCTGTCAGAGTATCTTTTGTATCGCTATATAAATTAAATGATCCACCGTAGAATCCCGGTATAAGTACATTCTCATCATATGTACCCGCGGCGACATTTACAGTTGCCACATATCCATTTAAATTCTTTGGTACTATATCAATAGCGTGTTGTATAGTCTTAAATGGTTTTAACTGGCTTCCATCACCTGTTATATCAGACCCTGTATCAGCAGATACATAAAGAGTGATATCACTGGTAAGAGGTCTAATGTTTTTGATGAACGTCAGCACCTTCCCGAAAAACCGCTTAACATTCTCCCCTGCAGCCGGTACCGGGTACTTATCCTCTATCGTTTCCAGAGTTTCAATAACGGTTTCTGAAATATCTCCACCAGTTGCATCCACCCTTTCCAGTACGTCCTGAATTGTAGCTGTTCCAGAAGGATTCACCACAATATGAAGTTCAGTTGCATCCTGGACTACATTCTGAATATTATAGATGTAAGAGGTGGACGCCACCCCGTTATATTGTGGCATCTCATCCGGCGTCTCTGCTGTTACAATGCAAAAAAGGACCTCTTCGGTCCCGTCCATGGTATATAAACCAATGTCATGTATGTAGTAGGTTGACGCTATTTCTTCATTACTGAAAAGCGCTCTGGTCTGGATCATCGTATCATTATACACAGTTGTTACTGGATCAGATACGGTCTGCTTAATTCCCTGCATATCCGTGAGTGATTTAAAATCTGTACCTACCGGATATATATAATTCGACGTCTTAGCCTTGGTGATGTTCAGCTGAATTTCTCCGGCCAGAGCCTGGGCAATCAAATTCTCACCAGCTGCTGTCAAGATTGCTTTATTATACTGTCCCATAAAACCTCCTTATATTGTCATTACCTTTGTACTGCTCAGCGTTGCTCCGGCGGAATAAACGCCTTTTATATTCTTCGTATTAACCTGACTGGCCATTATCTGGATATGAGCCGGCAGAATATCCCACAGCAGATCATAAAGTAAATTAACCGCGCCGTACCGGTCCGAGGTGATCTTAATTGTAATCAGGCTGTGTTTTCCATCAACAGAAACCTCAAACCCTTGGGATCCGTAAAGCTCTGTCAATCGATCTTTCAGAAAACCAATCGTAAAGGGAACAACAGTATTATATCTTTGCATGATCCGGCTTCTTCGGTATTCCAGGCTTTCTCCCTGGTAAGCAATTCCAAAGCGTTTTTCATAAAGCAAAATCGTGGCTTCATCAGCAGTCTGGATATAGCAGTTATTTCTTACAGATCTGATACTGTTTTCCGCTTCTTCCAGTTCTGCCTCCTCGGACTTCATTAACTCATTTAATTCCATTACATTCTGAAACCACTCTGGAAGAAGTATTTTCAAATCAACTGCCATTTATCGTCACCGTCCCTAATACTGGCACCTGTTGCAGAGATGAGTTTTCTACGCAAGCCACATCAGATGCAGAACCATTGATTGTCACATCAGATACATTTACGATCTCGGAAATATCAAGGATCGAATAGATAATCCTGGATACATACACAGTCACAGCATATTCTATTTTCTGGCTTTTCAGCATTGCTCCCCAAGACTGCCGAACGGTTTCAAGATAAGATTCAATCTTTTCCTCTATTTGACTTTTATAAGCCGTTTCCCCATTTTGCACTGTAGCAAGGAACTGAACAGTAAGCGAAATATTAAGGACCAATTCTGCCCCGGTTCCTATTGTAACCACTGCTCCAATCGGGGCCATTCCGTAACCGTTGGCAGATGGCTCTGTGCTGCCACTCTCTGGAGGACAAATGGCATTCTGTACAGTATTGATCAATTCGCTTCCTGCAGGTTTCAAATTACCATTTAAAATACTGCAAAGCACCGTTCCGCCGCCTTGCCATGCAGGATATATTTGTACAGCTCCTACGCCCTCAATAGCAAGGATGGCATTACGATAGGAAGTAATATTTCCACCAAAGGAAGCGACATCAAAGGTTGCAAGATACCGTTCTCTTAATGAATCGTCGGTTTCTTCCTCGGTTCCTGCAGAAAGAAGTTCTGTAAGCTCTGCAGAAGTCAGCCCGGTTACGTAATCAATGGCTATGAGCTGGCCGGTATAGTTGTTTCCAATTTCTCCGGCAGTTTCGCATCTCATTTTATAGGCATATCCAGCATCTGTCTGAGCGATTAATTCCGTTACCTGATATGTCAGATAACCGCCTCCAGTAAGCGCTGAAAAGCGGGATCCAATGGAGACCTCTCTGTTAAATACACCCTTCTTTACTGCGTAGGTAGCAGGTTTTCTTTCAATTCCTCGTTCTGCCACCAGCATATCCAGAAAAATGCCTCCAGCTGTTTCCGCATAAGCATTCTTCTGGACAGAATTCAAATCAAGATACAGTCCCTCCAGGTACCAGCTTTCTGGTCCAAGAGCAGTCTGGATCATGGAACCCTCTCTTTTATCAATCGTATCTGTTATACGGCTTAACTGAGCAGCCAGTATGTTCGCATAATTCTTATTACTAAAATCAATCAAACTTCCACCTCCCCGGAAACCATACCATATACAGTTTTTACATCAAAAGTACATTTCATGGACCCTAAACTCGTTGTATCAAAGGAAAAGTTTTCCACTGAAATGAATCTGGGATCTGCAGAAAAAGCTTCCCGGATCCGCCTTTTTAACATGCTTGCCACATACTCCGGAGGCTTACCAACCAATTTATTTAACTCCCTGCCAAAATTAGAAGTATAAATCTGGTTCCGGTATCGCTCTACACTCAATATAATCTCGGCAGCCTGTTTCATTGCTTCCAGACCGCCCCCCACTCTTTTTATCGTGCCGGTATTTTTATCAACCAGGTATGTATCAGTTACATACTCCACGTTATTTCCTCCATAAATTTCTGTACCTGCAGAATCTGGAAGAGCTGACATATCACCACCTACACTTTCGCCATTACAATATAGCTCTGCCCTGAATTTGCTTTTAGATAAAGGACTTTGTCCCCAGCTTTCAATCCTGAATTTAAGACCACGGTTTCTCCCTGAATGGTAACAGCCCGGTATCGTACATTGTCTGTCAGTACTGCCACCGGCTCTTTAACAGTCAGCTGCGTAGCCTGTATTTTTATTGTCAACGGGGACGCAGAAACCACAGTAGCATAACCAGTGTCCAATAAATCCATAGCCCTCACCGTATCAATAACAATGGACTTTATTCTCTCTATTAATTCCATTCCCGCCTCCTTAAATATTTATAATTTTTGCTTCAAGGTTCATGGTGTGTTCTCCGTTTGAAAAAGTATGTTTTACTTTATCCAGCAATAGGAAAAGTCCTTCGGAAAGCTCAGGGACATCCTTGATTTTAAACTTTGCCATTGCTCCAGCCTTAAGCCCTGGCACTCCACCGACACCGTCAATCGATATTGTCTTAAGCACTCTGTCATAGTAAGCCATCATAATATTTCCTTGTTCATTAATCTGTGCCTCGTTTAGATTCTCATCCACCTTCACATATTTCTGCAGGAGTCCCCACTTTTTTATCGTGGTGCTGTCGCTAAAGTTATAAGTATCCCCCTGACCGGTTTCTTTATTGGGCCGAACAAGTCTTACCTGATTGTAAGTATCTGAGTCTATGTCTGATTTATAAGTATAATCTGTTACAATACTGCCGTTCCCGATAAGGATGTCAGACATCAAGTTTTTGGCTTCTGTCAAACATAACTTACCGAAATTATCATAAAAAACAAAAGTCCTGCCGGTATTGTACTGTGTCAGTTGCAGTCCATACTCAATAATATCCAGGCATTCTGTGCTTTCCTTGGTTAGGGTAGGAATGATGTATTCTGTATCTTCCAATGTTCCTATTTGCAACTGCATATCTGTGGCAATTTGCTGTATAATTTCATTCAGCTTTTTTCCTTCAATGCTGTAACTGGCGGTTGATTTCAAATATCTGAGCTGATCGTAAGCAGTTACTGATACTTCTCCCCATCGATCTTGTTCCGTCACAAATACAAAACCTAAGAAAACACCTATCCCATCAACATAAAACTGCACCTTAGCACCTTCTGTCAGGTTAATAGCCTTTTTCTGTATAAAGGAAAATGTCAACTTGCCCGCGCTGCCACTTCTATTTGTCGTGTATGTGATTTTCTCTGTAATCGGAGCATAATCATACATAGTGTTTGACTCAGCATTGAAAATTAAAAGTTTATAATTCATCCTATCACCTGCAGCTGATCTGCTTTAATCCAGCCACGGCTTCCACCGATCAGGATCGGATAAGGTCTGGAAGCGTCCGGAATAATCCTTGAAACGGTTGTTGATAAGTTGTTTGCTGTGCCCGTAGGTTTATCGCCATAACTACTGCTGAAATATGTACCGTTCGCAATGACTGTGGCACCGACACGTAATTCAGGGGCCGCTGATAACGGTCTCGGCTGCTCTTCAATCTGCACTGTTTGTGCTGGCTGTTCTGGTTGGGGAAGAGCGACTTTGATCGGAGCAAAATCCCGGTACTCTTTAAATTTTATCTTGTAATATACATCTCCAGCCTCTCCACCCTTTTCTGTAGTTTCGAAGCTATCAATCACTGCGCTGATATTTGTATCATACATCTTGCTTCCCCTGGCGTCGTACCGGCTTATGACAAGGTCGCATATCTCCTGATTGTCCCTGGCGTCAATGATTGCTTCCACATAATCTCCTGGATCTGTCCAATCGTGACCATAAATCAAAGGATCATCACTGTCTCCAGGAAAATATGATTCCCAGGATACCTCCATCAAAGAAGGCAGCCCGGGAACTACAATATCACCTATATCTAATACATTGTAAGTTTTATTGTCTGAAGGATACGAAATGGTATACTCTTTCGGATTGACAGGAAACTCTATCGTATCTCCTCCCATATCAGCAAAAAATTTATATTTATTCCGCATAATTCCTCCTATCCTGCAACAACATTACTGCTTGAAGCATGTTGGGCACCCAAAGCATTGTTTAATGCACCAAGCATGGCGTCAATATCGGAGCCTCCCCCGCCTGCAACATTCTGACTGACAGAAAGATTTGTCTGCGGCACAGTAAGATTTACCATGGCCACATATTGTCGTTCTGATAGATCCCGGAGAAGCTTGATATTTTCATCTGCAATGTTTACCTCCTGATCGATCTTTCCGACACTGCCGACTTTTTCAACGCTTTTAATATCTCCGGTTCCTCCGGCTCCTGCCTTAAAACCGTCGTCTCCTGCTGCTTTTCTCGCTGCATCGGCTTTGGCTGTCTCTATTGCCGCCTGACGCTTCATTCTTGCATCGTCAGCCGCTCTTTCTGCTCTGGCATATTGGTCTTTCCACTCAGCCTTGGCATCCTCAATTACACCTTTCTTCCTGGCGAGTTCCGCTGCCCGTTGCTGCTGTTTCATCTGTTCTTCAACGGCTGCGCCGGTGGCAAATTCTACGTGATCAATCAAATCTATAGATACACCGGGTATATTATTGGCCATTCCGATCAGCTTGTTAATCCGGTCGATAGCCCCATTTACCAGATCCTGTAAAATTGTCAGGGCTTTAACTTTTGTATTACCGAGAGCATCAAGCACCCTCACGCGAAATGAATCAAACGCAAAAGCGGCGTCCAATGTTGCGCCCTTTACAAAAGACCATGCAGCCATGAAGCCTAATTTCAGTCTGTCAGCCTGTGTCAATACCACATTCACGCAAATCAACCAGGCTACCTGAATGCCTCCCACCGATTGCACCCATCTGTATATCTGTGCAACTATAGCGGTAACGATCATAACAATATATGTCAGCGGATTGGACATCAAGGTTGTAAAAAAGGCTGCCGCTGCTCCTGTTGCGATCCACTGAAACGCTGTGTATATACCCCAAGCTGCGGCCGCGACCAGCACCCCCGCTGCAAATCCATAAAACACCGGTGCTATAGAAGACCAGTTCTCATAAATAAATGTAGCCCCCTCTCCAATCACCTGAATAACCGGCTGAAATGCCTGTAGAATGGAATTAGAGATAGCAGTCCATACCTGTTGATAAGTCATAGGCATGGATTCAAAATCCTGATTTATTTTATCGGTAGCTGCCAGCATTGCATTTTTTACAATATCAGCTGTAATCTCACCATCTGATGCCATCTCGCGAATTTTTCCAATAGGGACATTAAGATAATCTGCGATAGTCTGGATCACATTTGGTGCCGCTTCGAAAACTGCGTTTAATTCCTCACCGCGTAGGACACCGGATCCCAGCGCTTGTGTAAGCTGTAGGGATGCAGAGGAAATTTCTTGCTGACTAGCACCTGCTATAATAAACTGCTTGTTTAAATTTTCAACGAAAGCCACGACTTCATCACTGCCGGAAAAAGCGTCCCCCGCTCTTTGTCCCATCTTTGCTACCACATCCGCAGTGGCAAGGTAGCTTGTTCTGGTCCTCTGCGCTGATCGGAATATAGCCTCCTGGATTTTTTCCGTCTCCTGAAGGCTGTTGTTCATATCAATTTCCTGACCGCCACCAGACGATTTAGCCGCTGAACGCTGAAATCCTTTGTTCATCAAATTAATTCGGGCGGTTGTTTGCGTCATTTCGTCAGACAAATTAAGTACATCTTTTCCCATCTTAAACGCCGCAGCGGCCGCAACCACTTTCTTTATAGTGGTCAGTAAATTACCTGCTGAATTATTTGTTTCTTTTACTTTGCGGTTATGATTGTCTTGCTCTCTCGCAGCTTTCGAAGTGTTATTTGCTATTTTAACTAACTGCGCTTCCAATCGATCAAAACCAGAAGATGAGATTTCGTTGGCTGATTCACCGATCTGCCTCATATTTGCCACGACAGCTCCAGTAGCTCCGCCGATAGACCGGCGCATTGTCATTTCTGTTTTTGTAACTGAATGATCGATTCGACCCATTTGGTTGATGGCAGCATTTCCAAGTTCAAGGAACCTGGAAAAAGATGCGCTGAATTGATCGCTAAGTATAAATTCTTCTCTAATCTCTCCCATGGTTCCTCCTTTACTTCTTGGGTCTGCTATTAATCTCTTTTACTGCCATTTGAAACAGTAATATTTTTTCGTTTTCCGGAAGATCAGCAACTTCTCCGGGGAAGCGGCCGTGATTGACAAACATATAGTAAGCCAGCTGCACGTCCATATCTCCCCCGTTTAAGAGTTTTTTGCTTCTTCAATTTTCTCGTCCATACTCTTCATATCATTTAATTCCAGGATTGCTTCTGACAGACGGTTGTACTCTCCAATACTAAGCATCTGGGAAGGAACCTCCAGCGGATCTTCAGTTCCATAATATTTACACATTTCCTGATCGCTGAAATCCGGCACCTGTACACACGCAAGAATCAGTCTTCTGGTGTAAAGAATGGTATCTGTTTTTTCCATTGGGACTCCATCAACCTTTGCTGTTTTTCTACTCATGCGAGAAAGCCTCTCATTTTCTTTCTGGGAAATGGCTTTAATCACAAATGGAACGGGCTTTCCATCCTCCCCTTTAAAACGATCGGAAATAATCACCTCTTTTGTTACTCCCTCTAACGATGGCTGTAAAAATGCTTTTAATGCGCTCATTTAATCCTCCTATTCTCCCAGCTGTGCAGGGTTTGAAAATGCGTTAAGAACCTCAACATTTGTAAAACTGAATGAAATATCCATGGTCAAAAACTCTGTGTCTGCGTCCAGAATGGCAATGGGAAGCTTCTGGAGTTTTACATTATAAAGAGCTACCGTCTGAGATCCCACTGAGCTTCCTTTGTCTTCATTGGTAATTTGAATTGTAAAGTACGGAAGCTTACCGGTTTTCAAATATGTTTTAAGCATATTTAAAAATTCTGGTGTTCCGTAATAAATAGTAGCCGATCCAGACAGTGACACTCCGGAAGTCTTTTTCTGTACCAAATTGGTACCAACTACCTTAAAATCTGATTCCTGGAACTCTGCATCTGCCTGGATCTTCTTTAATCCGAACATTTCCACGTTCCTGCCATCAATCACAGCAAAAGCCCGGCCAGCTTTTCCGTTTAAGGCATCACGCTCTAATAAAAAACTCATAATCTACCTCCTGTTAATCTGTAAGAGTTGCCGTGATATAAATCTTTTCTACGGCCGCTACCGGCTGGATCGCAAGCGTTATCACTACGGCATTCAGGGCGTTTCCAGCTCCCACCGCCACATCATCTGCAACAAAGTTCTGTATGCCGCTGTTTGCCTGAATTTCATTCAAATATCCAACTATCCAAGCCTTAAGTAAATCTCTGCCTGCAGCATTGTTCTGAATCTTGCCTATGTAGTTCTGGGAAAAATTCTTGTAGATATCATTGGCAATAGCATCCAAGGTTCGTATCACCTGGTTTAAACTAAATGCCTCACCTTTATCCGGTGTGTAGGTGGTGAGAGTGTTAATATCCGAAACTACCTTTACGCTTCCAAACTCTTCAAAGAATACGATCTGACCTTTGTCCAGTGCTTCGTCCACTTCCGACGCTGTAAGCCGTGGCGAAACATTTATGGCATCTGGATACTGCGCGTATACCAGGGATTCACTGTAATTTGCCCCCGCTTCTGCTCCGCCAACCCACCAGGCCGTCTGCTGCGGAGTAAGGACGGTCCCGCCTGACAATACAACCCCGTTTTTCACAGAAATAACTGCATCAGTATTACTCTCTACGCCTGCCATGACAGCCTGACACTTCTTACCCAAGTTATCTCGCATCCGTTTAATGAAAGCCACATAAGCAGCCTGAACGGTGCTGTCCACTCCATCGTAGATCAGGACATTAAAGGTGTAAGGCTCCAAAACTGTCAGAAAAGCGGAATATGCTGCACTGCTTACAGTTCCATCATTGCCACCAACCAAGGAAGTTCCTGCACTGGCTGCTAAATCTCCGGTTCCTGAGAATGCTACCCAGTCATTTCCTTGCAAATCTGCAACAGTTTTACCGGTCTGAGTATGCTTTACGCCCCCATCAACAACGGTCTGCACTGCAAAGCTTCCTTCATTGTCCGGATCCGCAACAACCGTAATAGAAATATCATTTCCTCTTACGCCGTTGTACTTTGCGGTAATTGTAAGCGGGGCAATGGTAGCGGTTGCTTTTGCCGCCCCAGTAGTAGTAGGACGATATAGCATAACCTTTACAGGCCCTTTTGTACTTCCACTACCTTTAAAAATCTCCCTCAAAAACAGTGCCTTATCATTAGTGGAGTCATACCCTATGTATTGAGTAAAATCGTCACCTACATTAATGGTCATGATCTTACCCTCTGGTCCCCAGGACAATGGCTTGCAGATTGCGACCACGCCCCGATCTCCCACGCTGACAGCCTGTGCCATGCTTGACTTTACATTGATATAAACACCTGGCTGCTTCTTATTTTGACTGGTCCAAGTTCCTCCGGCCATTTATTTTCCCTCCTTCTTTTCAAAAAACTTATCCAATATTTCTCTTGCGTCTTCCGCTGTGTACTCCTGTTCAGGCAGCAACACCCTGGCAAAATCCTGCTGATAGCTTGCAAATTCTTTGCTCTTAAGCAGGGATTCTGTCTTATACTTAACTGGTGTCTTTTTATTTGGCATCCTGTTTTATACCTCCTTCATAGGATTCTGCTGATTCTATCTGGGGTGTGTTATCTGGATAGGAAACCACTGCTTTTACAGTAAATTGATAATGCAGCTCATCTTCATCGATCTTCCATTCCCGGTCATAGGTTCTTAACTTTCCTTCCTCACATGGAATGAATTCCAGAACAAAATCCAGCCGATCTGCAACTGATATCATCTGGTCGTATATATCCGGATCACTGTTTTCCGCCAGATAGACAATATCAACACCAATATTTCGCATAAAACGGCGTCCTATCCGGTTCTCTGTATCCGTTGGCATGAAGAATACAAAAAAACAAGGAACTGACGTCCCCTGCTTATTCGGATTGTTATATGTCGGTATGTTCGGATAATTTTCTTTCAGCACTCCACAAATGGAATCTAACAGCATTTCAAGCGTAAATGTCATTTAAAATTCTCCCTTATCCGCTTATCAAGCTCCTGTTTTACAACATTTTTATACCGTCCTATTGCTGCTTGCTTCATGTAAACCCCTTTAATATAGGGGGTTTTAGTTCCTACCGTAATACCTCCTAGGCTTGGATCTACCTTTTCAAGCATATTGCCATTAACGATTAACCCTGGGACAAAATGTTTATCCATACGGTGACCATCATTTACGTAGGAGGCGTATTGCATGTTATTTGCAAGTGTGGTCCGAACCGCACCGCCTATCACAGTTGCTTTTGTAGTGCTATCTGTAGCCCATGCCTGCGCCAGTTCTCCCGTCCTCGTGCCAGTACCTGATATAGAGGATCCATTTGGCGGAGTTAATTCTGTGGCTCGTTCCACTGCTGCGTCCGTGGCTCCCTCTATTACCTCCACCATAATCTTAGGCACATTTTGCCCTTGCTTCCGCAGCTGTTCCAGACGCTTTCTGGTTGCCTGACCAAAGGTTGACATCTGCGTCCCTCCCTTACTTAATTACTTCATCCATTAACAGGACGACTTCCTGGTGCTCCAATCCGGAAAGGACTCCACCAACTGGATCATAATAAGGCTGGGGCAATCCGGCAAAGTAACGTTCTGGTTCACGGTTGCTTCCCAGGCGCCCGCCGCGCACAATCATGAGCATATCACCGGCTTTTAAGTCCACTGACACATCACAGGCCACTTTATCCGTTGCCGTAGCCGTTGCAGCTGCTTCCTTCCACGAAGGACCATTTCTCTTAGCGCTGTATATCCGGCATGGAATATCTTTGTACACTTCCTCCCGCTTCTTTTTATCAACATTTCCAACCTTATAAGGTACATTCCTTGAAATGCTCATGGAATCCGTATACCAATCATCATCAAATAACATACATGCCTCCCATTCCGATCATGCGGGCCATGGTCACCAGCTGCTGTCCATACTGGGTTGCATTCCAAGATCCCCACTTTGCACTCGCCTCCGTGATAGCCTCATTATCATAACTGATAGTTGTATCTCCCATGGTAGCCTCTTTTACAAGTCCTGTCTGCTGACCGGTCGCCGCCGCTCTGGCCGGAGTAACGGATCCCTCAGAATAAGTCTTTAAATACAGTGCCGAGAAGTGCGCTACATAAAGACCGGCTGCGTATCTCCATATCTCACAGTACCTGCTGGGTAATATACTGGCGTTGGCATTATTGATGAATACCTGCAGCATGGGATCAGGAACCAGACTTATGATCTGATTCTCTCCTTCCTCTCCCTGGCTGATCTGTTTTTTTGTAAACTGAGGAAAATCAGACAGGAATATATCCTTTGTATAAGTTCCAACCTCACCCGGCTGCGGCATGTTAGCCGCTGCGGATATTAAACCATGAAACTGCTCATACATGCCGTACTCTCCTTATTCTTCCCGCTTGTCGGCAGCTTCTGCCTTTACCTCAGCTTCTGCATCTGCCTGCTCCAGTGATTTATCCCTTTTACCTTTAGGAGTGGCAATGGATCCGTCTTTAATGGCCGCAAGCACTAACCAGTGTTTTCCTACCCACGCTGGAACTTCTCCAGTATAGTCGCGAGGGATGAGAAACTTCTTCTCACCCTCGCAAATCTCAAAATTCTTTTTACTGTTTATAAACATGGTAGCCCTCCTTAAATTCCGTCAACGTAGCGCATGATGTTATCATAAAACAATTGCACTTCTGATATGTTAGCAAGGTATGCGGTATCATAGCAGAGGTTGGTAGCATTTGGCTGAGTCATGGCGCGATTAAGGGGAGACAGTTCATCCATGGCAACAAAGCGTTCTTCATTGATATAGATGACCATTCGATCCGTACCGCCCGCACCGGCACTCTTACACCATGAAGTTGCTCCGATATAGAGATCAACCCCATTTTGCTTTGAAACATTATTTTCCAGAAGGAATGTAAGAATCGTTTTCTCTGCCAGCTCGGAAACTCTGGTTGTTGCAAGATAATTAAACTGCTCATATGGCATCAGGATATGATTTGGAATTGCGCTTCTATCATTCTCTGCTGCGTTCCAGACTGCGAGAATAGCATCGTTAATGTCCTGCAAAATCTGATTCGGAGTTTTACTCTTAAATGTTGTTAGACCACCAGTACCAGTAGCAGCGGCTCCGGCAGTTGTTACGTTTGGATTATTAATAAGACCAGTGGATCCATACTTTTTAATGCCTACGTACGCATTGGCATCCATGTGCTTGTCATAGGTCATTCTGACACCATCTCTTAATATGCTTTCATAGCTCCGGCCAGTCATATTGCCACGCTGCATATCCACAAAACCAATTCTCATACCCACAGAAAAGATATGGGTCTTGAAAAGTTCTTTGTCAAAGTTTGCCTGAACCATTGGGATTCCATTGGCTCCTCCTGCATGGACCGGACCGTCCTCACTACCACCGGCCACCCCGTATTCCACATTCATAGCAGACACATATTCAGCCCAGCCACCGCCTACACGGACAGGGAGATCACGGCCATATGTAAAACTGGTAAGCGGCTGCCTGATCACATTATCTCTCTTTTCCAGTTCCGACTGTAGGAAAGCTCCGCCGTTTGCGATCGCCGCCGCGTCCATGGCCTGGAATTTTTGGGGAGCCGCAACCCCGGTTGATGGAGCACTAACCACGCCCGCATCGAATGTTCCCATATTCTGATATTTCATATTGAATTGTCCTCCTTATGCTCTGTTGCAGGATAAGATCCTGATTTCTGCTACACCATTGGTATCCTTTTCGCCATGCCATTCGCAATTAGTCAACACGACTGTTTTTCCTGTATCCTCTGAGGCTTCAAATCCACCAACGACACCCGTTGGAATGGCTTCATTAGCTACTGTTCGGACATATACCTTACCACTCAGTTTGGGGCTGCCTACATTACAAAGCACATTAATGCACCCACGTTTAAAAGTGCTGGTTGCCTCTCCAGGCTCATACTGACCTTCAGACTGGGAAAGATAAGACGTTGCTGACTTAAATTCCCTGGAAGCCACTCCTACAAAATCTACGGCGGTGTTACTGGCTCCGAAAGCCACTACGTTACTATCATTGTCATAAACCAGAGGAGTACCGAACTTCACTGCGTCAGTACCTCCAAGAGGGTGCGTGTCGATAATCATATCCGGCTGCCTGGAATAATCCCCTGCGTATCCATGTGTCATGCTTTTACCTATTACCTGTCCTCTCATTATTTCTTACCTCCATTTCTGTGTGGGTTCATAGCATCATAAGCAGACTGACAAGCGTCCAAATCAATGCCCGGCTGTTTATCTGCCAGTCTGGCTGCATTCTTTTGGGTGGCCGCTGCAATCTTTGCAATATCGCTCACGGTACTCCCATCTGACAAGCAGGCGATCAGGGAATCTGTAACAGCCTTTTTGTCGGCTGAATCCTTAATTCCTGCGATCACCGGGCGAAGCTGTTTTATCACTTCTGCCATAATAGCTTTATCCGCTGTGCCGGTAGCCTTGTCAAGTTCCTCGGCAGGGATCACCTTCGCTTCTGCGCTGGGCGCCGGTTCCTCGGTTTCTCCTGTAATGGACTTAATCAGACCGTCCAGTGGATCCTGATCGACTTCCGGCTCCTTTTTAGACGACATTAATTCTATGAGCTTATCCAGCTTGGCATCCAGACTGGAATAGTCTTTTACTTCTTCCTTTGCAGGAGCTGCGGGCTCTGCCTTTTTCGGCTCCTCCTCTCCAAGTGCATCTGCGGCGTCAGCAGCCATGGACTCCAGTTCCTCCGGTGAGGCATCCTTTACTGCTTTTGCAAACATCTTAAAAAATAAACTGTTCTTTTTCATGTTTCCTTTCCTTTCTGGCCGGTGAGCCTCTATCTTCTTTTCTGAATCTAAAATCGCAACATTCTTTCCCGCACGTCCCCGTGTTACCACGGCCACATGATTCCCGCGGATATCGTGTTGCGAATAGGTTCCATCTCCATTGTCAGAACAACTGCAATCATACCCGCAGCTAATCTCTCGCTTTCCTTCCTGTACTGCCTCGATCAATTCTTCATCCTGTATGTGCAAATCTGCCATCAGGTACCCTTCCCACTCCCCCGCGCCTTTCCTTATGTTCTGGGCGTGTCCCTTTGCGTAAAGGCTGTATGTTTCTGGAGTTAATAACTCAGGCGGGTGCTCATTGGTTACTGGCTTGCCCTCAAAACTGGACAGTGCCGCTTCGGAGAATACTTCTTCCGGAGATCGCAGCACTTTGACCATTTTGGAAGAACTCCCCGCTGGGTTCAATTCACTTTCCAGGTAGTCCATGCTGCCAGTCCGGGCAATGGGAACATTCCGGCAAATTAAAAAGCCCTCGCCAGTTTCTATCTGGTTTGGGCTTATGGTATATCCGTAATATGCAAGCATTCCATTTCCTTTCTGTTGCGATATCGCAACGGTTTGGGGTACAAAAATACCATCAGTCATTTTCAACCGATGGCATTAAACAATTAACATATCCTTTATTTTCTCTGCTTCTTCTTCAGTTATCTCATCATATTCCCAATCCTCACCGATAAATATGCAGCATTGTTCTGGAGAAGGTTTCCATTCTTCTGATTCCTTGTTGTAGCGCTCAAACTCTCCGCCGATGAAACGATACAAGCGTCTTGCCCTTCTTTTGTTCTTTTCATAACCATATACAAAATAAAAATCCTCCATGAGACCTCCTATTTTATCTGATCAATATTTAAAGGTATCTCTAATTGAGATGATAGTTCAAACATTTTATTGTTAAGGACATTACGCCTCTCAGCACTTGTAGTATCTTTACGATGCTCTTCGTATAAGCCATGCATTTCCTTACTGTCTTTTAGTTTATAACTTTCAGGTGTGTGGAATTGCACCTCAAACCGCTGCCCTTCCGTTGATTCAAAAACACAATTTACGCCTTTATATGCAGACCTTTTATTAAGCCAAGTGTTTTTGACCTTTACAGTCTTATACCCCATGTCGGTAATATGCTTTGATACATTTTTATAGGAATCTACCAAAGACAGGGCATTACTCTGATAAGTGTATCGGATGACATCGTTCGTTGAGTTAATGGTATCTTTAATAATCTGCGAATCCAGGCTATGTTCGCTATCAGTACCTACTTTTCGCAGGAATGAGTCCTTTGATTTTATCCGGTTTTCCAACCCTACCAGTGTCACTCCGGTATTATTGGATATCTTTTTCAGATCAGCAGTGATAGCCGGCTCTTTAAGGATTATCTTGTTATAAGCGTTGGTCTTACGGTAAAGCGCCTGCGCACTCTTCCAGCCCTCATCACCATTATACTTTAATTCCCGAAACTTTTCAAAGCTTTTCGGAATATCATTTCCAAGTACCGCCCGGTATCGTTCATGCTGCTTATAATCACTAAGCAACTTCTGCCGGTTCCTGATCTTTTCTTTATAGGCTGCGATCTGCTTCTTGCTCCTGGGATCCACTGTGACAGGATTCTTACCGAAACTTGAAAAATCCTTATCCTTCTGGATCTGAGCCTCGCTCTTGCCGATTGTAGTGTACTTGACCAGGGCGTGAAGACAGTTCGGGTGAATATTCAAGTACGTATTGCTTAAGTCATTGCTGCCATTGGGATCAATCTTTCCAAAAGCGGAAGCCAACGGAGGATAATCCGGATTTGTGCCGGATCGGCTGTAAACCCTACCTTCCAAAGGAGCACATATAGGACAAGTGCTGCCGATCTTGACAATCCTGTATAGATCATGGTCCGGATCCGCTGTTAATATAGCAGATACTTCCGCTTGCCTGGCTGTTGCTCTGGTGGCCATGTTGCAGTAATCCTGCAAGCTCCACTTCCGCCCTGACTTATCAACAAAAGCTGTGATGCCCTCCGTCACACCATTTTCGGCAGTTGCCATCACTGACTGCAGTTCCTTTTTCATGCTGGCTGCGGCTCTACCAGCGCCATAACCGGCTGCTTTTGCCTCAGCTACTGACTTCAGAGCCGCTTCTCTGATCCTGTCAGCCTCCAATCTTCCGATCTGGAATGATTCTTCTATATTCTTTTGAGCAGTGACTGAAGCTTCCACAATGTCCCCCAACAGATTATTGGATAACTGCTGAACAACTCCAAGCTGAGAAGCAGTGAGCCCGGCAGCATTTGCATAACCATTGGCTGCTGCTTCTGATTTGTAAAAAATCTTCTCAATCATGGCAGGAACATAGCTCCAGCTCTCGTCCACCATCTCCTGCAGGATCTTCTGAGTACGGTTTAAAGCGGCTATCTCTGCATAGTCCACATATCCCTGACCGCGTTTCCGGTTTATCTCTGCAATCAACCTCTGCTCAGTCTTTAAGAAAAGCATTCTGAGATATGTTGTCTCATCCTTTCCTCCTGGAGGTCTTATCATCTGCGGCATTATTCCTCAGCCTCCTCAAATGCTCCTGGGGCTGATAACCCCGCAAGAGGATCCTGCATTACTTTGTAGTCTGAGTAGGTCTTTCCTTTGGCAGCTTTGATGGCTTCATCAGAAATGGTGCTATACATGCCAGTTTCATCAGCCAGGGCCTTAAGCTCCTTTTGAGCGGTAGCGGCATCAATCAGATCACTTTGATATACTGCCATAACGGACTGCGTTTTCTTCTCTGCAATATCTGCAACCTCACTGGAATCTGGCGTCTGGAGTGGCGGAAAATCTATGTCCAAATCATCGGGAATGGCTCCCCAGGCTGACAGTAACATCACCGGAAGAATCTTTTCAAGCAACGGTCGGAACTGGTTTTCTCTAAGACCGTCAATGTAATCATAATAGTTGTTCATGTCGCTTTCCCCTGTGGAGTTCATGCCCGCTGGGGATCTTCCGAACAGCTTTGTCACCGGTGTTCTGGCAGCTCCTGCAACGTCCATCATTACCCGGTCGTAAACATCTGCTAAACCGGTAAAGGTATACTGCGTATTATGCATGACGTCACCTTTGTTCACTAAACGGGTACCAAAATTGCTTTCCAATACGCTCTGGGCCTGCATTGTCTGCCAGAAACGTTGCTGAGCCTGCGCATTATTTACGGCAAGCATCTGATCAAGTGAATCCGTTTCCATATAGTTCACATTGGCCCGAAAAGTCAACGCTGCAATATTGGAAGAAACATTGTCTCTCTTAACCACTTCGTTGTATATGGCTTCAATTTCCGATTCTCCCCAATACTGCTCTGCGATTCTTTCGTTATAGGGAAGTTCCCTTCCTGTAAATCGTATCACCCGGCTATGGTGCACCGTAGACACCAGGGCGCCGCTTTCTTCGTCTCGGATCGTATAGTAAGCAGGAAAACCAAAATCAGGATCAGACGGATCCGTAACAATACCCATCTCTGGGTAGACGCCGCTCCACCGGTCAAGGATCTGTAATCCAAGGAACGTACCAGGAAGAATCAAGCCATAGTCCAAAGGCTGTGACAGATCGTCCTGGCCCTTTACCATGATAATCGCTGCAGCTCCACCGTAAAGCCTGCCCCAGTACATTCCTTCAAGGATTGACTTTCTTAAATGCACTTTTCTTTCAAGGCGTTGCAGAGCGTCGATCCGCTCCGGTGCCACGTTACTCTTTACCGTGTACCACTTACGGATCATGTCCTCCGGTATGGTGGAAATGATGTTCTGGACAATCCAGTTATCCCGGTAAAGGCTTGTAAGCAGTTGATAATTCTGTGTCATGCGGGTAAGTGGGTACTGCGTCGCCTGCAGAAGGTCCTGTGTCCCGTACCCCAGTCTCGCGATCGGATTTGAAAAAGCATCATTTACCTGGATCTTATTGTCTGCCCGTATCTGTGGGCGGTTTCGTTTTGGTTTTGCCATTATTGAACATTCCTCCTCCATTTTGGTAGCTTTGTCATGCAGAAATAACGCAGGGCATCAGGTCCGTGATCCAGTTGCTTCACCGGCTTTTCATCTCCATGCTGTGCCGCCTTATCGTCCCACACATATGACCGTGTTTCAGTTATCAATCCTTCACAGCGTTTGTGTATCTTGATCTTTCCCGACTGAAAAAGAGCTGCAACCACTCTGATTCCGTCAAGCACTTCATTGTCAGCAGGCTTTACGATGTAGCCCCGGCTCTTCAGTTCCGCGATAAAACTGGCCGCCGATGGATCCGAAACAATTTCGCACTGCAGATCCGGATTATCACCCATGAAGGAAGCCATATCATCCCCATACTGGCTGTCGGTTTTCTGCCCTTCCTTCTCCACCCGGCTGTCCCACCGGTACTCCCGATCTACCCAGATGGTATCTCCATCGTCGTAAATGTCCAGGAAAACACATGGGTTAGTGGTTCCGTAATCCAGCGAAATTGTTCGAGTGGATAGATACTCCAATCCCTTGGGACGTGTCTCATCATCGTAGATGTTAGCCGACTTTGTAAACATGGTATAGATGAGCCCTTCGGCAACGGCCCACAATCCCTCGATATAACGCAAAAAAAAGACGCCGGCATACAAGCTGCGGTATCTCTTCTTGATCGCTTCGTCTAAGGAAAGGTTATCATCCATGGTGAAGTGTAAATATAAGATGTTCTTAACTTCCTTGTCTGCGGCGATTAACTCTTCAGCTTTCTTTCTGCCAAGATATCCTACACACTTATTGATCCAGCCAACCTTGAACCAGTGCATGGGGCCTGCAGGGTTGCAGTTAAACCAGAACTTTGAACCGGTGATAGAACAGCGCCCAGTCGCCTGATTTACAAAGGATTCTGGCATCAGGGCAACTTCATCAAAAAAAGCCCCGGCAGCTGTTATACCTTGCACCAGCTCCTGGGAACCTTCATCCTTTCCACCGAAGATATGAAAATAGTTAGTGACTTTTCCCTTTGTTACTTCCAGCATGTTAGGTGTTTCACCGGATAAATGATGAATACAGTGATACCCTCTACTACGTAGCATCATCTTCAAATTGGTAAGCACGTTACGTTGAAAAGAACTGATTGTCTTTCCAGCCATAATAAAGTTCTGTCCATTGAAAGAGCTCATGGCCCAGAAAACAAACGACAGTGACATGGAAACGGTCTTCCCTGATCGGATCGCGCCGTCAGCAATAATCCCGTCCATATCCTTAACCGGCGAATTCTTCGTCCACCAATTCAGAACCATTCTCTGCTTACGGGAAAACGGCTGAAACTTAAATATCTGTTTCCTCATCTTCCTGCTCATTTTCTTCCCAATCCTCCCAATCTGTACCGGCTGATCCGTTTAATGCATCAAGGAAGCCGTCGTCTTCCACTTCTCCTTCATCATTAACACCCATCTTCGCCTTGGACGCTGCCATTCGCAGGTTCTGCTCCTCCTGGTCGGTGTCTGTCTTTTCGGACTGGCCGGAGTATTTGGCAATGGCTTCATAAGCCTTTACATTGCCCATAAGAGCCTCTTTGATCATGGCAGCATTAACCGCAGACTCTAAGGTATTATCAAGTCCCAGGGACTTTAGCAACGGAGACCATTCCGGATTATCTATTTCAGCAGTAAGGAGGGCGTTCAGCGTCTTCCGAAAGTCAGCCTTTTTCCGTCTGGATTCTCCAGAGGCTTTTCCACCTCTTCTATTGATTTCCTCGACTTCCGCTCGACTTCGATTGCTAAATTGAACTAAGTTCCTTTTATTTGCCAATCACCTCACCTTCCAATCTGGCTAATTTTTATAATAAAAAAGAGACGGGGTTGGCCGCCTCTGGGG